>CAZRPZ010000018.1:0-23285 GCA_964602215.1 uncultured Isosphaeraceae bacterium
GTTTAAGTGTGGAATTTCGAGGTAGGGAGTAAAAATTGGCGTGCCAATTGCAATTTTGTCACCTTTCTTGAGAATTTTGTTTTCCATTAGAGAATTGAAAACGTAAGCCATTGCAGCGGTTCCGCCCTCGGTTGCGAAGAAGTCAAATTCACAACCTTTGTGTTGTGCGTATCCCATTTCTTTTGCGAGGTACGCATCGACGATTTTTTCGCTGCAAGAAAGCATTCTGTCAGGGACGGGGTAGTGGTCTCCTAGAATTGCATCTGACATTTCAAGCAAGAAATCAGCAGGGGAGATTCCGAGGGTATCTTTTACAAAGGAAACAGAATTGCGAAGCAAGTTGATTCCGGATTTGCCTTCATTGTCTATTAGGAAATTGTCAAAACGGGTCTCAATATTTTCGGGGGAGGGGACTCCGCCAAAACCATCTTGTATGAGGTTGTTTTCCGATTCACTAAGTGCGAATTGTCCTAAGTGAAAGTAGGCGTGGCGGGGCTCAAGGGCGACCCAGTTTGGGTTGCCGCGACCCGCGTTGAGCATTTCGATTTCACTGTTGTTATTTGACATTTCAATGAGCTTGTTTTTTAACTCAAACGGGCTCAGTGCTTCGTATTTACGTTCTTGGGTGGATTGAGTCATTTGAATCTCCGATTCTCTGAGGGTCTAAATTTATAAAACGGATAAGGACATCCTAATAAAAACAGTATACAAAAAACCCCACCGTGGTGTAACTCACATGGGGTTTTTGGTGTGTTTAAAGTTGTAAAGTAGAGCTCAACTTGAAGAGCAGCGGTTATTTCATTCTACCTGAAACCGAAGGTGAATTTGGTGCATCTCGAAATCCAGCATCGCACAGAGCCCAACCGTCAATAACTGAGAGGACATCAGTAACATTCGATTGTTCATCTCCGGTTACGTCGCCAAATGGAGTTCCCCAATTGCCGATGATCTCAAGAAAATCGGAAATATTAACCATGCCATCATGGTTTAAGTCGTCTGGGCAAGATGGCTCTAACACATTGAAGTTTCGCATCATGCCCATGTCTTCGTGTGGCAGGTTATGGCAGTGGTAAACGAACAAGCCGGGGTGACGACTCCATCTCACTAAAAACTTTACAGTTTCATACGGCATAATGACAAACGTATCTTGCCATCCGCTGTTGACTAAGCCATCTTTAACAGTGTTGTAAGCAACTGTGCCAGATGAACTGATTGAACGACTATAAATTTGGAATTGCCGGCCATGAAAGTGCATTGGGTGTGCAAATATCATCATGCCAGAAGAATTTGTAATTGTGACCATTTCAAGTTCATCGCCCGGTGCTTGTTCGTTCGTTGCTGCATAGAGCATCGAGAATAATCCGCCGTTAATCATAAAGTTTGCAGGAGAAAAACTGATGGGCCAAGTTTTTTCGTCTTGTACTTCATTTGCCTCGTGCACCTCGCCTATAGGAACAAGTGTATTTGGCAACGTAAGTGTTTCTTCTTCTTCGCGATCAATTGTAAAGGTCATGATGTTGTCTGCAGCACCCTGTCCTGGACCAGCATCGTCAGAGAATTCTAGGGTTTGTAGAGTAATAACATCCCCGAGATCTTTATCTCTGAAATCAGCCCAGAGTTCAAATCGTTCGCCAGGTCCCATGATGAGGTAGGGGTATTCTTCGGGTGCTTCAAGCAATCCACCATCAACGCCTATGACAATGATTGGTGTGCCGTCGCTAAATGCAAGTTTGAGTATTCGTGATTGGCTGCCGTTAAGAAGGCGAAGTCGATACGCACGAGTTGCTGCAGGCACATTGACGTCTTTATTTCCGTTGACGAGGGTCGTGCTGCCAAAAAAACCTTGCATGTTTGTTCCGTTTTGTTCCGTTATAGACTCATTGGTTGTTGGAATCAAAATCAGCATCTTGAATACAAAGAGGCAAATCGTATGCACCTCGTGGTAAATCGAGTACTTGTTCTGCTTCATCACTTACGATAAAGAAACTTGCAAGTCCTCGGTACGCTTGTTCGCCAGTCATCATGTCGGGGTGTGGGTGATACCAATACGTTGCTGCTCTATTGCGAACAATATATTCATATTCGTAGGATTCGCCAGGGCCAAACGCATCTTTTGGGTGGCCATCTGCATCGTCTGGGAAATCCAAACCATGCCAATGTGTACACGTTTCATAGTCCAATTCATTTTCGAAATGAACTGTACTTTGTCCCCAGTGTTTACAGAAATAATTGGACCTAGATATGTATTAGGTACAACTGTAAGCGTTGATTCTGGCCCTTCGATAAGCTCGGCGGTGTACCGCATTGTTTCAGTTTCAGCGCCTTCAAGAATCTGTTGGGTGCTGTTGGCGGCAGTCATATTGATGACAATGTCATCTGCGACTACTGAGATTCCACTGAGGAAGAGAATTGAAGTTGATATCAAAAGGTGTTTCATATGGGGGTCTTTCTTTCTAGGTGGGAATACTCTGACATATAGAAATATGACGATATATTCGACAATAGCAAATAAGAGTTCCAACTATTATTTAATATTGAGTGACAGTCACCAAGTGGTGACTGTCACTTCGGGGACACCCATGGCTCGGTGACTGTCACTGTTGAGTGACAGTCACCATTATTGTGCTAATAAGCAAGTTTACTTGCTTCGGTGACAGTCACCAAGTGGTGACTGTCACTAAAAACCCCGTCGTGGCTCAAGGCAACGATCGGGGTAATGGGTATTGCAGGTTATTACCTGCAAGGAGGGAGGGAGCGAGATGTACCGAAATATGGTCATATATTCGCATATCCACTATACAGGTTTCAATAACCACCTTAAAAACATGCAAATTCACCTGAATATCATCTATTCAGTTGCTTATTAATGGAAACCATGCACCTTTATAGTGCGAACAATGTGGGTAGCAGAGTGCGGATTCTGCTTTTTTACCCACAATATCGAAAGAGGACCCTTTATGAACCTGTCTACACGAATGTCACTTGCTATAGCCGCAATTTGTTTCTCAACCCCGTTTGCGTTTGCAAATCCAAATGCTCAACTTTCACTTGATCAACTCAAGCAACAACACCCTAAATTACGAACGCTTGAAGTGAGTGGAGCAATCACAAAGATGGTTGCCCCTGAACTAGCGACAGGGAAAACTGCACTCCGATCTGCTCAAAACTTTCTTCAGACATGGTCAAATGCTTTAAGTGTAGATGCAGGCGATTTTATCTTACAGGGACCATTTGAAGATGGGCATTCAATTCAACCAATTATGTACAACCAAGTTACTGGTCAGTACAAATTTACAGGTGTCTATTACAAACAAACAATCGATGGGCTTCCAGTCTATGGCTCACGCTTAATGGTTCTTTCTAGAAATGTAGAAGGGAATCCAATTGTCAACGCGACCGTTGATGTACGGGATGTTCAAGGATTCAAGAAACCACGCAGAATGTTAAATAACAGCGCACTTGCGCTGATGGCAGCAGCAACTCGTTTTGGTTCAGCAGTTACTACAACAGACCCAACACTAATGGTGTATGCGGGTTCGCAAGAAGAACACCATGAACCACGAGCAGTACTTGTCTATGAAGCACAAGTTGGTGGACAGTGGGATCCATCAAATTATCAGAAAGCAGAACTTATCGTTGACGCTGAGACAGGCGAAATCCTTTTTGAGAAAAATCTTATTTTGCACGTTGATGGTAACGTCTCTGGAGTTGCAACTGAAAGCTCAGGTGCAGATACTTGTGATCCAGAGTCAGCAACGGGAATGCCGTATGCAAAGGTAACACTTGGTGGAAACACTGCATACGCAGATTCAGACGGAAACTTTTCGATTAATGGTTCAGGAAACATCACTTCAAAACTAGAAGGTCTTTGGTTTAATGTAAACAACTCTTCTGGCTCTGACAGTTCAATCTCACAAAACTCAAGTAACCCAAACATTCTTCATAACTCTTCAAACTCGAGCCAATCGTATCGTGCCGAAGTGAATGCATATTTGCAAAGCAATATTGTTCGTGACTTTACTTTGAGTTACAACCCAGATTTTCCAGAAATTGCAAATCAAAACTCATTCCCCGTGAATGTAAATCTAAGTGATACCTGTAACGCATACTATGATTACTCTTCAATCAACTTTTATAGTTCTGGTGGTGGTTGTAGCAACACTGCGTTCTCGGTTGTTGTACATCATGAATATGGGCACCACCTTGTCGCAGTTGCCGGAAGTGGTCAGGGTCAATATGGCGAAGGTATGGGCGATGTCATGGGTGTACTAATCACCGGCGACCCTCAACTTGCTCGCGGTTTTTACAGCAGCGATTGCGTAAACGGAATACGAAACGCTGATAACAACAAGCAATATCCATGTAATGGACAAATTCATGATTGTGGTCAGTTAATTTCAGGTTGTGTATGGGATACCCTTGCAGAGATGCAAACAGCGTATCCAATGACAGGCCATGACATAGTCTCTTCACTAGCAGTGAATTCAATATTAATGCATTCGGGTGATAGTATTACACCAGCAATTACGTACGATTGGTTAACCCTCGATGATGACGATGGCGACCTAACTAATGGAACGCCTCACTCCGAGCAAATTCTCGCTGGTTTTGCGTTACATAACATGGACGACTTCCCCGAACCACCAGAACCACTAGATAACGACGAATGTATTGATGCACGTCCAATCGGTGACGGGAACAACTCCTTTACAACTCTTGGCGGTGGAGACAGTTCCGACGCGTACAACGAAGATCAATGTGGTGGTACATATCTCGGTGAAATGCATGCTGATGTTTGGTTCTCATTTACCGCTTGCCAAAGTGGAGACACGCTCGTGAGCACATGTAGTTTGATTGACTTTGACTCCGACATCGTTGTGTATGAGGGTAATTGTGACAACAAAACTCAAATCGCTTGTAACGGTGATGCTTCTTGGGACTGTGCAGGATACTCATCAGAGACATCCTTTAACGCAACCGCTGGTCAACATTACCTCATTCGTGTTGGTGGTTGGAGTGATAGTAGCGAAGGATCAGGAGTGTTACTCATTGATGGTCCCGGCGATTGTGATGCCCCAACTGACTGTCTGGGCGATATTGATGAAGATGGCACTGTTGGCGTGAGCGACTTGCTTGCTGTGGTTGATGCGTGGGGTCAATCAGGCGGGGTTGCAGATGTTGACGAAGACGGTACTGTTGGAATTGGCGACCTTCTTGCTATTGTAGATGCTTGGGGAGTTTGTTCTTAGTAAAATCGTTGATGAGAAACAGATGAAAAATTTATTTATACTTTCAACGATTGCTTTGGCATCAACTGTGAGCTACGCCGAATTGGCGATAACTCCTGTTCCAACTGATGCACCAGCTGGGCTCAGTGATGTGTTTACAAAACATGTTGACGTATTAGGTCTGCATGTGTTTGGGAAATACAATGTTTCTGATAGTCGTGTATTACATTGTGCTCATGTATTGGCTCAATGGGTTGATAACAATGAAGATGGAATCCCCGATGACCCAATATCCCATCAAGAACTTGTCAATCGTTACGCATCAATGGTGATGTGGTGGAATGAAAACCAAGCAGAAAATGAATACGATTTAATTCCAGACAGTACTTGGGACAATTATGCTTTTCAAGATTTGTTTGGGAATGAAGTGAATTTGAATTATCCAGATAACCAAGAGTTTGATCCAACACTTGAAGAAACATTGCACATCGTGACTCACGAGGGCTATGCACGAGTCTATCCTTCGGTTTGGGGTGAACAACACAACACATCAATGACAGACACAATGGATGATGTCATCGCAGGTGGGTGGTATCACTACAACGACCCCACATGTGATTACGGATGCAAAGCAACTGAGTATATGTATTGGTCATTGACTTCCATTCTAGGCGCGCAAGATTACCCATGGAGAATTGCTCAAATTGCAGATGAGTGGGAATTACCAACTGCGAAACTTATGGTGCAGCACAACTCTGCGATGGTAAAAATGTTACAGAATCCACAATGGCATCTGGCAACCGTATTGCCTGACGGATCGTATTCCCCGAGCGAGGCATGCCCTGCAGACCTTGACCAATCTGGCTCAGTCGGCGTAGGAGACATTTTGGCTTTGCTAGATTCTTGGGGACAAAGTGGAGTGCCTGCTGATATCGATGGTTCGGGCACCGTTGGCGTTGGAGATATCCTTGCTTTAATTGATGCATGGGGTCCTTGCCCGTAAGAATCCGATGAAATGGGCACTAAAAACTTGCTTTTTACTCAGTTATGAGCAATGATTGAGTTTGGGTAACTCGCCCTCATTTTGGAGAGTCTGATATGTTTGCAACTACATTTCTTACAATTTCCTTGTTGGTCGCACCACAGGAAGTATCAATAGTTAAGAGTGAACAGACTCCCAAAGAAGTCGCTCAATTCGGAGGGGTAGTGGTTGACATCCAGAGAAGTGTTTTGAGTGATGTGTTGGAAAATGACGTTGTGGTTATCAATGATTTTCCGCTTGGAACCGATGAAGAAGTCAAACTTCGGCTGCAACGGTTTGAGGTTCTTTCGCCAGATGCTGAAATCGTAAAGGGGTCAGTAAATATCGATGGCGATGTGTTGCATCGAAAATTGCCCCGACCAAATCTCGTGTTATTAAAGGGAGCGATTGAAGGTGACGCAAGTTCACGAGTATTTATTGCAATTGGTGAACACACAACAAATGGGCTCATTGAACGGAACGGTGAAACGTTCGTTCTTGCGAAGGATAAAACTCGTGGATGGACAATTGTCTATAACCTTTCAGACGTTGATCCAGATGACATGAATTGGGTTGATTTTCAATGTGGGGTAGAAGATGCAGCGAGTCCAATTCTGGAACAAAAACACAACCGAACAGATAGATCACTTGGTGAATGCCAAGCACTCCAAATTGCAGTTGACACAGATTCTGAATTCACCTTAAATTTGTTCGAAGGAAACACTTCTGCAAGTAGTGAATACGCAACAACATTGATGGCAGCAATGTCCACGATTTACTCTTCTGATGTGAATGTGGGAATCCAAATTTCATTTCTAAGATTGTGGGACTCGGCTTCAGATCCTTGGAGTGCAGCATCTACCGGTTCTCAATTGCCTCAATTCAGAGAACATTGGCAAACAGAAATGGGGGGGATACCTCGCCACCTTGCTCATCTTCTAAGCGGTCGATCACTCGGCGGCGGAATTGCTTATGTTGGTGCAGTTTGCACGAATTTAGGTTACGCAGTCTCGGCAAACTTAAATGGGTCATTTCCACTTCCTCTTGAAGATCACAATCAAAACAACTGGGACATTGTTGTGGTTGCTCACGAAACAGGACATAACTGTGGAACATGGCATACACACGATTACTCTCCAGTCATTGATGGATGCGGGAACGATGATTGTTCGCAGGCATTTGGTGGAACAATTATGAGTTATTGCCATATATGTAGCGGAGGAATGTCGAATATTGTATTGTCGTTTCACGAACGAGTTCAGATAACAATTGAAAACTTCTTAGCAAACGACATTCCTTGTTCACTTGAGTGTGATCAATCGTTAACAGGTGTTTGTTGTAATGGAGATACTTGCTCTGAGTCGACTACTCTTGAGTGTGAACTTTCCTTTGGAACATTTCTAGGTACAGGCACGACTTGTGAAACGGCTTCTTGCAGTGCTCAGGTCGGTGCATGCTGTACAGGCGTGGTGGGGGATTGTGCAGATATAAATTCGATGACTTGTACGAATATTGGTGGCACATTTGTTGGTTTAGGATCAGCATGTTCGCAGGGCTGGTGCAATGCTGATGCTGAAAATGCATGTTGTATTGATGATTCGTGTTCACAATTAACAGCAACCGATTGTCAACTTGCGGGTGGTTCGTGGGCGGGTGTTGGAACAACCTGTGCAACTGGTGGTTGCGAACCGCTTGTGAATGATTTTTGTGATACAGCTACAATTGTGACAACAGGAGTTACAAACTTTTCAAATATCGGTGCGTTAGATGGGGAAGAGCCCTATGACAGTGAAGATTGTGAGGATGAATATTTAGGTAATGTTGCATCAGATGTTTGGTTCAAATATGACGCATGTCAATCAGGTCAACTATTGGTAAGTACGTGCGAAATTATTAACTTTGATTCTGACATTGTTGTATATGAAGGGTCTTGTAATGACATGGTGCAAGTCGAGTGCAATGGGGATGGTGATGATTGCGGGGGATTCACTTCTGAAGTTGCACTTGAAGTTTACTCAGGAGAGTCATACCTCATCCGTGTTGGTGGATTCAGCGCGAACAATACTGGACATGGGCAACTATTAATCGGTGGAATTAATTGTGAACCCGATGTCCCTTGTGTTGGAGATGTCGATGCGAACTTGATGGTGGATATCCTTGATCTACTCATTATCATCAATCACTGGAACGAAACATCAGTCCTTTATGATGTTGATGACAATGGTGTGGTTGGCAACGGAGACTTGTTGTTCATCATCGCAAATTGGGGTAATTGCGATTAAGGGGCATATAAAGGGGTTTTTGGTTCGTTAAACTCCCTAGTTTGACAAAAAAATGGGATTTTATCTGTTTCGAATGCTTTTTTATGGCAACCGCTCCTGTTCCATGACAGTATATATTGTGTAATTGCACTTTTATTGGAGAGGAACCAAACCATTATGAAAATCAAATTACTTCTGACCACTTCGGTCACGTCACTTATTGTTGGTGCAGCGTCGTTAGCAGATTCTGTATCAACTTCTACTTTAGCGATGAACGAACTTCGCGCTGAACATCCAACACTTCGAACGATGGATCATTTCGGAAAAATACATAAACTGTATGGCAAGGAACTTGCTTCAGGTTCAAGCCCATTGGCGACAGCGGAAGCATTTATCAATGAATGGTCTCGAGCGCTAGATGTGCAGGCAAATGAATTTGTCCAACGTGGTCCATTTCCAGACCAGCATGTCGAGCAACAATTGATGTACGACAAAGCAACCGGTCAACACAAGTTCACAGGTGTCTACTACATGCAGACCGCTGATGGTCTGCCCGTGTATGGCACTCGATTAATGGTTTTAGTTCGAAATGTTGAAGGTTTTCCTGCAGTAAGTGCAACAACAGATTTGCGTGATGTTAAGGGATATAAAGTTCCTCATCGTCTAATTCAAAGCGAAGCGATTGCACTCATGTCTGCAGCTACTAGGTTAGGTAAAGGAACAACGATATCAGCGCCCGAACTTATGGTTTACGCAGGTAGTGAAGAAGATCATCACGAACCAACTGCCGCTTTAGTATTTCAAGCAACTCAAGGTGGCAACTGGGACTTTGATGCATATCAGAAATATGAACTCATCGTGAATGCGCAAACAGGTGAAATCCTACACGAGAAGAATTTGATTCTTCATGTTGATGGGAATGTTTCGGGCATGTCAACCGAAAGTTCAGGTGCAGATGTATGTCAAGATGAATCTGCGATGGGAATGCCCTATGCAAAGGTGACCTTGGGTGGTAGCACAGCAAACGCTGACGCAAACGGTGATTTCACGATTTCTGGGTCAGGAACAATTACATCAACACTTGATGGATTGTGGTTTAACGTAAATAACCAATCTGGTTCAGATGCTACACTTTCTCAAAACAGTAGCGACCCATACTTTATGCATAATGAAGCGAACAACAGTGAAGGCGTTCGCGCACAAGTGAATGCGTATTTACACTCAAACGTAGTGCGAGATTTTACACTTAACTATGCTCCTAACTTTCCTACAATTGGAAGTCAGAGTGGCTTTCCAGTGAACACTGGTGTAAGTGGAACATGTAACGCATACTACGATTATTCTTCAATCAACTTTTATAACTCAGGTGGTGGGTGTAGTAACACTGCATTCTCAGTTGTTGTTCATCACGAATATGGGCATCACTTAGTTGCTGTCGCAGGCAGCGGTCAAGATGCGTATGGTGAAGGCATGGGCGATGTCATGGGCGTACTGATTACGGGCGATAACCAACTTGCTCGAGGCTTTTATAGCAACGATTGTGTAAATGGTATTCGTAATGCAATCAACAACCATCAATATCCATGCTCCGGAGAAATCCATGATTGTGGTCAATTGATTTCTGGTTGTGTTTGGGACACGCTTGAAGTGATGAATGCAGCGTACCCTGTTACAGGACATGGGATTGTTTCAACGCTTGCTGTGAACTCAATCATGATGCACTCAGGTGGAAGTATCGATCCAACTATTACAATGGATTGGCTTGTTCTTGATGATGATGATGGCGATCTTGATAATGGAACGCCACACTCTGAACAAATTCTTGCTGGCTTCGGCATGCATAACATGGATGAGCTTCCTGAGCCACTTGATAATGATTATTGCTCAACAGCTCGATATGTCACAGATGGTGACTGGAACTTCTCGACTGTAGGTGCTTTGTCTGATGGCGATCCTTATAACGATTCGCAATGTTCAGGAACGTATCTTGGTGAAATGTCAGCAGACGTTTGGTTTAGTTACATTGCATGCGAAAACGGTTCGATGACTGTTAGTACATGTGACTTGATTTCATTTGACAGCGACATCGTGATTTATGAGGGTACATGTGATGCAATGACTCAAGTTGCTTGCAATGGTGATGGCGATGGATGCGGTGGATATACATCAATTGTTACTTTTAATGTAAGCGAAGGAGCGAATTATTTGATTCGTGTTGGTGGTTGGGATAGTAGTAGCCAAGGGAGCGGCACATTGTTTGTCGATGGACCGGGAAATGGTTGTGAAACTGAACCCGTCCTTGTCATTACGTACCCTGATGGACGCCCAGATTTAGTTGATCCAAATGGCGGCACAATGGTTGCAATTGATGTTTCTGCAGGGACTTCTGAACCTACAAGTGGTACATTAAATTGGAACGCTGGTGCAGGATGGAACTCTGCTCCTTTAAGTGCATCGTTTGATGCAACTTTCCCAGCGTTTGATTGTGGCGATTCAGTTGATTGGTACGTATCTGTAGATTCCATAGATGGCGAAACAGTTGTTAGCCCAACAGGTGCTCCAAGTAACACTTGGAATGCCATGGCATATAGCGGTAGCGAAATCACTTTTGATGATGATTTCCAAACAGATATGGGTTGGACAGTTGATGCTTCTGCTGGAACCGGAAATTGGACAAGAGTGACACCATCAACAGGTGGAGTTCGTTGTGACGCTCCGACTGATGCTGATGGATCAGGTATGTGCTACGTCACCGGTAATGGCACAGATGAAGATGTTGATGATGGTACTACCA
This sequence comes from uncultured Isosphaeraceae bacterium, assembly GCA_964602215.1. Taxonomy (GTDB): domain Bacteria; phylum Planctomycetota; class Phycisphaerae; order Phycisphaerales; family SM1A02. The sequence goes on from CAZRPZ010000018.1 coordinate 11,305, forward strand.
CACTCACATCCCCATCCATGGAGTTTAGCGATGGTGCAGTCCTTAGTTACTCTCGCTGGTATAACAATGGAGCAAGTTGCAATGGCGCCGATCCAAACAATGATTATTTCTACGTAGACATCTCAATCAATGGAGGTGCATGGTCGAATCTAGAAACGGTTGGTCCAGTTGCAGAATCAAATGGCGGTTGGTATGAGGTTGATCAAGTACTCTCTGGTGAAGGTAGTATGCAAGTACGCTTCGTTTGTGGAGACCTGAATGCTGGCTCAGTTATTGAAGCGGCTGTCGATGCTGTTTCTATAAAAGACAGCTACTGTGATGAAGTCTCATGTTCAGCAGATATCAATGGCGACAACGTAGTTGACGTTACAGATTTACTTGAAGTCGTTGGAAGTTGGGGAGCTTCTGGTGGACCAGCAGATGTCAATGGTGACGGCACCGTTGATGTTGGTGATCTTCTCGCAGTTGTTGATGCATGGGGAGCATGCGAATAACTGGAAATACATTTTTTAATCAAAAGACCCCACTCAGAAGAGTGGGGTCTTTTCATATAAGCAAATAGTCCTTAGTGACTTACTGGCTTTCTTTCTCCGCATCAATAAGTGCGAATGTGCCTAAAGGATCTTTGAGGACTTTTGGTCGACATCCTGCGCAACATAGTTGAACGAGTCGGTTGCCGACAATCATGTAGTCAGGTCCGCCCATGCCATCAAGGGCACCTTTGCCAATGACACAAGTTGTTAAGGGGTAATTTTTTTTCTGCTTTTTAATAACTGCTTCATCTACTTCAGGGACATATTTCATTGGATTTTCAATAAATTCCGCTTTGCAGTCGTTGCAACATACTCGGAACAATCGATTGCCGTAGATGAAATCAACTGACGAACCGTTGATGTCAAGTGGTTCGCCACTTATGAAACAATCCTTAAGTGGATAAAAGGGGATTTGTTGCTTTATCATCAATGCATCCAATTTTTTAAACTCTGCAGTCTTGTCTTCTTTGAATTTTGGAGGACATGCAGCACAGCAGAAGCGAACTTCTCGGCCATCGATAACTTCGATTATTTCGCCACCCATTGAATCAAGTTTATTGCCTGAAATGGGGCATAGTTCAAGTAGATATGGTGTTTGAACTGCAAGTTCAATTTCCTCTGTAACTTCTCCAGTTGCATTGTCACCCTTCATCGACGCAATGTACGTTAGTTGTTTTTCTTCATCCCATTTCTTAAATCCACCCGCACATCCATTACAGCAAAAACCTACGGTGTCTTCCCCAACGGTTAGGGTCACGTCGGGATTGATAGGGTTGCCAGTAAAAGGGCAGGTTGTATTTATTGGTTCACCTGCGAGTGCAAGTGATGTAAAAGTAGCAGTTGCTACAAACAGTTGTGTGACTAGTTTCATATGTATCTCCTAAATATTCATATATAGTCTTGGTTGCGGGAAGGTGTGTGTGTGTCTTCTCTTCTTTGCATTGGATGCGTTTCATTCGTTGCGAATTATACGACGATTCTTGTTAGAAACTATTGCTATTTTTTACCAAATTTGTGTTTGACTTGAGTATGCTTGCGTTGTGGCAAGTACACCAATTAAAATAGAAGAAATTACTCGCCTCATTGAGACGTGGTTTAAGAAGAATGCGCGTAGTTTACCTTGGAGAATAGAGAGTACTGCTTGGGGGCGACTTGTCAGTGAGTTTATGGCACAGCAAACTCAAATTTCAAGGGTTGCAGAACGATGGCCACTTTTGATGGAGCGATTTCCAACACCAGAGAGTATGGCGATAAGTAGTGAACAAGAAGTTTTATCACTATGGCAGGGTCTTGGCTACTACAGACGAGCGAAACACCTTAAACAAACAGCTGAAACGATTACACAAGAGTTCAATGGCTCAGTTCCTTGTGAAGTTGAGTCGCTGTTATCACTTTCTGGAGTTGGGAAATATACTGCTGGTGCGATTGCTTCAATAGTATTTGGAAAGCGAGTGCCAATTGTCGATGGCAATGTGCATCGAGTCCTTTGCCGTGTTTACAACTACATGGATAACCACACAACTTCTGAATGGACATGGCGACAAGCAGAGGCACACGTCAACGTTTGTGCAAATCCGAGCGTATTCAACGAAGGATTAATGGAGTTCGGGGCAACTGTTTGTACACCGAAAGTGCCTAGTTGTGAACAGTGCCCACTGCAAAACAAATGTCTCGCGTTTAAAAATGGAACACAACTAGAAATTCCCATTGCTAAAAAAAGAACAATAAAACAACAGAGGTACCATTATTCAGTAGTGATGTGCCACAAGGATGAACTTGCATTTGAAAAACGGAGTGATTCAGGGCTCTGGGCTGGGATGTGGCAAGTGCCAACAATAGAATCTTCAAAAAAATTAACAAGAGCTAACATTGCCAAACAATTACAACTGCCTGATGGAATTCAAAAACTAGGAAAATTTGAACACGTACTCACACACAGAGTTATTTCTTTCACTGTATTTTCCTGCAATACTGATCGGGAAAGCCGTTTTTCATGGTTAAATCATGGTGATATTGAAGACCTTCCGCTCGCATCTGCCCAACGCAAGGTCCTAGCAGTACACTGTATGGCATGAAATACATAAAAAACACAACGATGACAATTTTTGCTGCACTCTTCTCCGCCTCTGCTGTACTCGCAGAGCACCCACGGGATTTTGTTCCAGATGATGCGACAGCAGTGCTCTCAATTAAAGATGGGCTTGTGATTACCTCGACACTAAGTACGCTGAACGAGCAAGCAGGCGATAAAAATTCCCCTAACGCTATCGTTGGATTCCTTGGTCAGTTCTTTGAAGACCCCTCTGCAGTAGACATGTCTTCAGAGTTCCTTTTGGTCGTTGCACCAACAGTGCTCGCTGAAGGTGCAAAACCCTCAGGAATGTTTGGACCAATGCCGCACTCGATTGTAATTTGTAAGGTTCGTGAAGGAAAAAATATCAAAGTCACCGCAGCAAGCGGACTAAAAACCACAACAACTGTAGATGGGTGGTTTATCGCAACTGGTGCAGATGAATGGAATTCAAAAACTAGAAAGACCCCCGCGCCAATTTTGGCAAATTTGCCAAATGCTCAAGTCAGTTTCACAGTTGATTTTGACACATTATGGAAACAGTTTGGTCCAGTTGGACAAATGATGGGTGGAATGGCTATTGGATCGATGAATCGACCGGGACCCAATGGTGTGATTACACCCGAACGCAAGAAAGCCACTGCAGCAGCAAGCAAGGGCTTCAAAGAATTCTCAAAGTGGTGTGCGACAGTGCAGAATATTTCAATTGGAGTAGTGTTTAACCAATACGAATTGACAGGGAACATCGATGTTGATTTGAAAGAAGTGAAAACTCCGACAATTGATAATCATTCAATGTTAGAGATGGCTTCGCTTTTGAGTGATGACATGGTTCAATATGCAATGTCTAAGAAACTGTTACAAAAATTAATCGATATGGATTTACAATCTTTATCAGCATTAGATCCCTCATACTCAGGTCCAGCACCTTTCATGACAGAGACATTTAAAATTATGTCGATGTTGCTTGAAGACAGTGTCTTCTCGTATGGCTTAAATTCTCAAAATGGAATTACGATTAGTAGTTTGTCAGAAGTCACGAACCAGAACAAATATTTTGAAGAGATTTCAACGGTCGTCGATGAGATGGCGGGCTTTTTACTTGAAACATACAAAATGGAACTGTCACTAACAAACACTCCAAACACTTGGGATGTTGTCATGGTTGGAGCAGAGGACGATCAAGAATTTCTAAACGCAGTTGTTCCTAAGGGCGATCAATTGCGTTTTGGTAAACAGGGAGCAAACAGAATTGCAATGGCGTTTGGTCCTACGTCTTGGCGACCTTTTAGCGAGAAACATGTCACCCCAATGTCACTGATTCTCAAGCCACATATTGAAACCGTAGACATTGACTTTGCAATGGCATTAGATGCTAGAAGTGTTTTAACTGGTTTTGCAGATATTGCAACAACAGTTGATCCCGAAGATGGATTCTCTGTAGCTTCCTCGCCATCAGCAAATTGTTCGCTCCTATTTGGAACGACCTCGTATGGCACCCTAATCGAAATCAAAGTAGATTTATATGGTCTCGCAACGCTAGTTAGAGATGCAGATGAGGCCGGAAAGCAAGCCAAGGAGAAGAAGGCATCTAAGATGAAAAATGTTGGCACTCTCGCTGGTCAAGCGATAGGAAGTTCTGATAATTCTCCATAAAGCAAGAGTTGCCTTCTTAACCAGCTAAATCTCCCTCACGTTCTGCTTCGATGACTTCTGGGTCATTTGGATTGGGCTCTTCATGTTCAGATTCTTCGGGATACTTAATTCTTGTGTGATAGATTGAATTCAATCGAAGAATTATTGCATCCTCAATTTTTGCAAGTTCACGGAACGTTAAGCCACACTCATCAAACTGATGGTCAAGTAATCTCTTTCTTGAAAGATCACGAACAAGGGCTTCAATTCTCGCTGGATTCGGATCAGGCAGTACCCTAGAAGCAGATTCGACCGCATCAGCAACCATCAAAACGGCCGCCTCTTTTGTTTGTGGCTTTGGTCCGGGATATCGAAACTGCATTTCATTAATTGGCTCGCCGTCAATTTTTGATTCTTTCATTGCAGCGTGGTAAAAATATTCAACGAGGGTTGTGCCATGATGAGTTTCAATAAAATGAATGAGTTCTCTTGGAAGATCATATTCTCTTGCAAGTTCAATTCCATCTTTCACATGACCAATAATTATGAGCAAACTCATCGAAGGTTTTAATGTCTTGTGCCTATTGAAGCCACTTTGATTTTCTACAAAGTATTCGGGTTTATTCATTTTTCCAATATCATGATATAGACCGCCAACATACGCTAAAAGTGAATCGCCGCCAATGGCTTCAGTAGCTGTTTCAGCAATATCAGCAACTTGCCTTGAGTGGTTGAAAGTGCCGGGAGCGAGATGTTGCAGTTGACGGAGTAATGGGTTTCGTGGATCTCGATAATCAGCAAGCGTCATTCCGGTTGTAATATCGAATAACTGTTCGATGTTCTGAAGAATGCCAAGAACGAAAAAACCAACAACTAACGCAGAAACACCTGCGACAATTGAGTTAGTGACAACTTGCTTCCACGCAATAGAAAAGTCTGGAATCTCTGCTAGTCCAAGGAAAATTGCTCCAATCGCAAACGCAATGGCGGTAATTGCTGAAGCACGAATCAATGTTTGCCTCTGGCGTACTTCTTTCAGTTGACCAATCATCATTCCGCACCCTGCGATAAGCAAAATGAACCATCCAATTGATTGTGTTAATGCCATTGTGACAAGAGAACATTGCATGAAAGCGATGAACATCCCCATCCGCTGTTTATATGCAAGGCATGAAATTGTAACGGCAAGAAGAGTTGGGATGATAGCGGCAGCGTAGATGAAGGTCGGTGCTTCTAGCGTTACGATGATAGAGAGCCCGAGCATCAGTGCCATCAATGCACAGAGTGCAAATAATCGCAGCGAGTTTTTTGCAATTTTAGGATAGGTAATCGTTGTATATGCTCCAACGAATATGGACAACATTGCAAGTAAACCAATAGATCCAATTCTTGGTAACCAGCGTGTAATGAAAGGTGCTGCTTTTGAAAACTGTTCGTGTTCTACTAATGCTTCTTCATATTGCGAAGTAGAAATCACATCGCCACGTTGCCAAATGATTTCACCCCGCAAATGATCTTTTACTAGTGGTTGAATTTCGTTTGCAGCAGCATCCGCTCTTGCGTTTGTGTCTTCAGCATCAAGTTGAATACTTGGTTGGTGATCACTTGTGATTCTAGATTCAATCAAGGGGACAACAGATTCAGGAAACCCAGAACGGCTCACAATTTCTGCAAGTTTATGTTCTTTTAACTCGCCCTGGATTGCAGGCAGCGAAATTGCAGCAGCATGGTAAGGACTTAAAAATTTTCCTGCACCTTCAAACAACGCCCTGTTGGCTGCTGGTGTAGTTGTAAAAAATTGGAATTCTTCACTTGTAAGCAAGGGCTTGTCCCTTTGCAATTCATTTATTAATCTTGAGACATACCTTCTCCATGATGGTGTTGCATCGCCATCTCTAGTCATATTTTGAAGCACTTCAAGAGTTTCAGGAGTAATATTGAATTGTGCTACAAGTTCAGGATTCACCTCTTCTATTGATGTCATCCCTGATACTGCAGTCGGTAAGCCAAGCAGAGAAGCAGCGAGTCGTTCAATAAATGTCGCATTGATTGTGTATATTCTTGGCGCCGAGTTTCTTGCTTCTTCTTTCTTTGCTTCAGTAGCAGCGATGTCTTCAATCGTATAGTCAATTCGAGTTATTCGAGTATTTGTTGCAATTTGACCATCCCGCACTTTAATTTGTTCACGAGACCAAGTCGCAACAAATGAAACTGCAATTAAAAACAGAAAAATAATACAACAGGTTTTTAAGAATTCTGGTTTTCTAAACAATTGGCGTAAAGCGAATGTGGGTTTTGGGACATTGCGCAGGACAGTTTCCCTTCGGCTTTTGCCTGAACTCTTGTTTCGATTTCCAGAGGATTTACTCATTTGTAGGTGTGAGTATCGTCAATTGACGGTCATCCTGCTTAGTCAGCGACCGTTACGATGCATTGAGGTAGGTTGCCCTGATTTCGAACAGTTGAGGCTAACGCCCTAGAGGAGAAATGACCCGCTTGCACAAGGTACATTGTCCTTCCAGATCTATCTTTTTCTTCTGATATCCAAACCGAATGAATACCCGCCCTCTCCAGAAAAGGGGACAACGAAGTCACAGCAGAAGTTGCGTTCGACTTATCTCGATAAGCACCAAATTGCAGTGTGAAAGTTTGATTTGAAATAACTGAAGATTCAAATTCGGGCGATAATCTTGAAACAGCTTCTAGTCGGTCTTCACCCTGCAGAAAGTTTGCAGCTTTTGCAAACTCTGCTTCTGCAGCAACATGGTCGCCCTTGTTTGTTGAAATAATTCCTAGCATTGCGGTTGCTTTACCTTGGGCTTCTTTGTTTGATGAATTAGCTGCTTGGATGAACCACATTTTTGCCTCATCAAGATGATGTCTCTTAAATTCACATAGCCCCATCATGTACTGAGACTGCCCAACATTTTCGTCATTTTCGATAGCTTTCTTCGCCCACATTTCAGACAATAGCCATTGCCCATTTCTATATTCTTGAAGTGATTGATCAAGGTTCGTTGGTTTTGTGGATTTACAACCAGAAAGAATTGTGAAAAGTAAGAGTGTGAGGAGTTTTGTTAGCATAAATGGTGTTCCAGCATGTATCGTACCCGTTTGGAATAGTTCCCGATGCAACTTCTACGCTCCATTTTTAAATCATGGCGAATGAATGCCTTTCGAACCCTGATTACAGATGATTTCAGATCATGGAAGGGGATTGATTTGCAAGTCGCTTCGTGGCACATAGCAAAGCAATTGAAAACGGATAAACCTCATGTGGCAGTTCTTCTTCCAACATCGGGCATGTTTTCAGTTGCAATGACTGCAATCTGGTCGCTTGGAAAGACTATCGTTCCGTTGAATTACCTTCTATCAAAAGAAGAGATTCTATACATCATTAAAGATAGTGGTGTAGACACTGTCATAACAGTAAAAGCAATGTTAGATTTAATTGGTGAAGTTCCTGAGGGTATATCAACTCTTCTTCTTGATGAGATGTCATTTAAAGGGATTCCACCTGTTCGGTCTTCGGTAAAGAGCAGTGGCGATATGCTTGCCGCTCTCTTGTACACATCAGGCACTTCTGGGAAACCAAAAGGTGTGATGCTAACTGCAGATAATCTGAATTCAAATATAGAACAATGCATCAACAAGGTTGGTTTTTCAAAGAAGGACATCTTTGTAGGGTTGTTACCCCAGTTTCATAGTTTTGGGTTCACTGTGACAACATTATTGCCCTCTGTAATTGGTTCAAGTGTCGTCTACATGGCGAGATTCAACCCAAGAAAAATTCTCGACTTACTTCGAACACATCGTCCAACTATTTTGATTGCGATTCCTTCAATGTATAACGCGATGTTAAATACAAAAAGTTCGAATGCCGAAGATTTTCAATCTATTCATCTTGCTGGGTCAGGGGGGGAGCCACTACCGGTCGCTTTATATGAAGGGTTCAAAGATAAATTTAACATCCCAATTTGTGAAGGGTATGGATTAACAGAAACATCACCTGTCACACATTGGCGTATGCCATCGGAAAATACCTTTGGAAGTGTTGGAAGACCAGTAGAGGGTTTACTTCAGAAAATTGTTGGTGAAGACGAAGTGGAATTGGAGCCGCATGAAGATGGTGAAATACGATTGAAAGGCCCAAACATCATGAAGGGGTATTTCAATATGCCAGAAGAAACTTTGGGAGTGTTTGATGATCAAGGATATTTTAAAACGGGAGATATGGGACAAATTGATCAAGAGGGCTTTCTTTACATCACAGGAAGAATTAAAGAAATGTTGATCATCGCAGGTGAAAACGTGTTTCCAAGAGAGATTGAAGAAACACTCACAGATCACCAAGATGTTCTAGCCGCTGCAGTTGTTGGTCGCATTGATGATTCAAGGGGTGAAGTTGCAGTTGCTTTTATCGAGTTGATTGATGGAGCAACTTTTGATGAGCAAAAATTGCGAGCATGGTGCCGCGATCGTATTGCTCCTTTTAAAGTACCAAAAACAATTACAGTACTTCCTGTGTTGCCTCGCAACCCAACTGGCAAAATAGTTCGCAGGGAACTCACCAAACTTGTATCTAAGGAAGTTGCTTCTTGAAATCTACATTGACACTCGCCCATAGCCCCGATCCAGATGACGCGTTTATGTGGTGGCCACTTGCTGATATCGATGGAAGCGGGTCTGCAATAGATACAGGCGAATTTACATTTGAACTTGTAATGGAAGACATAGAGTCTTTAAACGCAAAAGCAGAGCATGGTAGTTATGACATTACAGCAATCAGTATTGCTCAATATCCAACGGTGGCTGCTTTATATGATTTGACTGCTTGTGGCGCATCGTTAGGTGACGGGTATGGACCTAAAGTTGTATCGACTGCTGAAATCACAATTGATGACTTGCTCGATTCCAATCCTGTATTTGCAGTTCCCGGCGAACGAACAACTGCGTTAGCAACTCTCCGAATTCTTGCAGGTAGCCGTCCAATGCGGTGGAAGCCAATCCCTTTTACTGAAATTATGGAAAGAGTGGGGTCTGGAGAATTTGGTGGCGGAGTCGTTATACATGAGGGTCAACTAACTTTAAAAAGTCACGACCTCCATGAAGTGTGTGACTTAGGAAGGTGGTGGAGTAATCTCACTGGTCTTCCCTTACCACTTGGTGGAAATACTATAAAACGCGATATTGACTCTCGGTTTGGAATTGGAGCAACAAAAAAAATTACAGAATTACTCCTAGAATCAATTCAATTTGCGATGTCTCATCGAGAAAAATCATTGGAGTGGGCATCACAATGGGGGCGAGGAATCGACATGGCATGTACAGATCAATTTGTTGAGATGTATGTGAACCGCTGGACTCTTGATTTTGGAGGACGGGGAAGAGAAGCAGTTCAGACCTTTCTAAGCGAAGCAAGCCGTGTCCAAGCTGTGCCTTCTATAGAGACAGTGACATTTGTTTAGCAATGTAAATCTGCTTCGCCTAGGAGATTGAATCCTTTACGGAGCAATAATTGTCCGCCAAGAGTTAAATCATCAATTGCAACTGCGATTGTAGAATCGCCTATTGGAGATTGTCGGATTAACGAATAGATAAATAAGATGTTAAGTTCTGCTCCTAACAGATATAAACATAAATCCGCAAGTGAGTGAGAATCGTCGATAACAGTCACAATCACATCTATTTCTGAAAATGCAATTCTGAGCTCTTTCAAGAGTGTTCTTGCAGCGTCTGCATTATCAGGAATCATTCTAATCACTGCATGATCAGAAGAGTCGATAACGTTCAGCCCAACAACATGCACATGTGATGCATCATCAAAGTGTCGTAATAAATCCAGTAAACGTCCTACTCTATTTTCAAGGAAAACGCTGAACTGCCTAACTGCAGGTACCGCGTAACCTTGCATTGTTTCAGAAGGGACTTGTGACATTTCGTTACTTTGGGTTGAGGGATGGGGTTAGAAGAGGTTTGTCTTTTTGCGATTCTTTTGATTTGTCTTGTGGTGGAACGTTGACTGTTATATCACCAATTTTTTCTGGAGTGTATTCGTGGTCTCGTTTTCTAAGGACGATAACAGAAATGATATGGTCATTTTTTTCGATTGATCTTGCGACATCCAAACCTGAAGTTATACGTCCAAAAACGGTATGTCTGCCGTCAAGGTGTGGTGTTGGAAGATGAGTTAAAAAGAATTGACTGCCACCAGTATTCGGAGCGGATGTCTTTGCCATCGAAAGCGAACCAGCAAAGTGGTTGCGGTGGCCATCAATAGTATGCTCATCCTTGATTGTATATCCAGGACCACCTTCGCCAGGATTTCCGCTTACATCTTCTTTCGTATTTGGATCACCGCCTTGTGCCATAAACTTTGGAATGACTCTATGGAACAATATTCCATCGTAGTATCCTGAATCCGCAAGTGAAATGAAGTTTGCCACGGTGTTCGGTGCATGATCTTCAAATAGTTCTACTTCAACAAGTCCTTTTGAAGTTTGAATTGCTAGGAGTGGCAAATCTGAAGCAATTTCCTCGACCTCTCTAATTGAAAGTTCTTCCTGCCACTTGGTCGCAGCATCCTCAGAGCGTTTTTTTGCTGAGTCTATGCGAGTCGAGAGTGGGGGATCAGAAGCGAGAATGGCTCTATCAATGGCATCGAGTGCTGCTACAGATTCATCAAATCGATTGTCAGCGTATAGCAAGGAAGCGTACATTTCTGCTAATTTAGGTTTACCCAGTGATTCGGAATTCAGTTTTTCCAAGGTATTGACTGCATCAGTAAACTGATTTTTTGCATCAAGCGTCCGCACATAAGCAAGAACAATCTCTGGTGAATCGGGAAATCGCTCGATTAATTCTCCGTATACAACAGCAGGTTCATTGCCTTCCTGTGATAGTAAATATTCCGCCCAAGCCAATGCAATCGCGGTGTTTTTAGGCTGGATTTGGGAAAGTTTTTGAAACAAGGAATTGCTACGTTCAACATCATCAAGCCAAATACTCATCTGGAGTTCAGCAACAATTACTTGAAAATCATCATGAGTTGAAGTCCAATCAGACATTTTATCTCGGAGACCTCGAACGACTTCAATATCACCATCTGCTAATCCACGTTGATTTTCCAATGAAGTACAAAGAGTTTGGTATTGACCAAGCAGTTCCTCAGGAGTTTCCGAGTATGTAAATAGCGCAACAGTAATAAGTAATGAGCATAAAGTAGTAATCATGTAAGTGGTCCTCTTTCTTATCGTGTACGCAGGATAGCATTCATCTTCAATAACCACCAAATAGGGAAGAATAAAAGTGCAAAAAAAAATGTGTTTGCTTGACTTTGTCGCTATTTTCGTTATTATTTACCTATCGCAAACGCGATTCAACACTTACCCCCGGAAGGGCTCGGTGTGGGTCTTTGACTCCATCGGGCCTTTATTAATTGCTCAGCTTCAACTCATCTTTTGCTTGTTTGGCTTGCTACGGCGCGTATTGCTTTGTCGAACTGCATCGATGGGACGCAAGGCCCCATCTGCTTCGTTCTTCGCGCACTACTTTGCCTCGCTTACGCCAAACAAGCAAAATATGAGTTTCAGCTTCGCGTTTTCAATTAGTTTTATCAAGGCACTTTTGGCTTGCTACGGCGCGTATTGCTTTGTCGAACTGCATCGATGGGACGCAAGGCCCCATCTGCTTCGTTCTTCGCGCACTACTTTGCCTCGCTTACGCCAAACAAGCAAAATATG
>CAZRPZ010000019.1:0-3811 GCA_964602215.1 uncultured Isosphaeraceae bacterium
CCATTACTCACACCTAAATCGACCGAAGTATTGGCCTCGAGTCGCAGTGGAAAATCTAACCATGGGTCGATTAAGAAATCGCCATCTAAATTATTGTCATATGTGACAGAGGCCACGCCAGCATCATTCCATTCCCAAGTCCCTGTGAGAATATATTCTGGATCAACAAATGCCATGACTAGATTAACGTCACGCCCTCCAAGAGCGGCAACATTTTTTACATGTGCTGTCCATGCTTCGTGCATTTTTCCATACGTTGGGTGTTTTTTATCAATATATGTCCAGTTACGTGATAATTGAAAAGTTCCAATCAATCGTGCATCTGGAGACATGTACATTTTGTCCCAAGCAAATGAAAGAATACTACTAGGACCCGAAGAATCTTTTATCCACATGACTTGAGGGATATCTTTCAGTTCAACCCTAAACAACCACGCAATTCCTTTGATAACTTCGTCCGAGTATGAATTTTGTTCTTTCTGATCTTCCTCGTCGATTCTTCGTTGAAGTTCGTAATACTCAGTTTTGTAATCCCGACTTTCTAATTCTAAAACGATTAAATCTGGATCTGCTTCTACGATTCTCTCTTTGAGTGTTTCGTAATATTCATGGTTAATGTCTGTGAACATTTGACCCTTTAAAGGAATCACCATGACAGCAACGCCGCCATCATCCGTTCTTGTAATGGAGTCAGACCATTGCAGAGTTGAAGTGTCTTGAGATGCTTCAGAATTTTGTAAAAACATACCGATTGCAAGTGCAAGGCAAGCAGTTCTTGACGAGATAAATGTGCGTGAAGTCTTCATGACTCTAGTATACCCCCTCAAATGAGTTACAAGTTCTGAAAATCCTTGTAGATTGCTAAGCCAAGCCCGATTGCATCATCTTTTGACGTAATAGAACCCTCTAATTGAGCGTCATAGACGGCTTCAAGTACAGAGCCCAAAGTCTCTGAGGGTGGCACCCCAGCATTAAGAAGGTCGTTGCCATCGATAAACCGTTTTGGAGCAACCCCAGTTTTTTCAAGTTCCAAGGTAGTACGGCGGATATGGACAAATAGGGGTCTGTCTTCGCACTGTACGATTGATAATGCGTTACTGCAGAGTTTTGAGGCAGCAGTTCGTTTTTGTTGAGCAGTTCCAAGGGTGTCCCATTGAAACAGTTTTTGGTGCAGTGTCAAAATTTCGTTTACCTCATCAAAGATTCGATTTGATAGAAGTAATTGTGAACGCCACTTTGATACGATTGCTTGCAAATCAGCTTCGCTCGTGTGACGATCTAAAATCCAAGCTGCTAGTGCAGTTGAGTATGTAGCGTTTGAAGATAATCGTCCAAGTCGAGTTGGAGCATTCATGCACGATTCCTCAGCAAAGATCACACGGTCAAGGCCTAAGTATTGAATTTCCCATGCAGCGACTCCCCTGTTCTGATCTATCAACATTCTTTTCAGTTCTTCACCTATCCGTTCTCTTGAAATGTTCGCAAGTTTGTCTGCATGCTCTCGAATAGCATTTCCTGTTTCTGAATCAATTGAAAACTCAAAACGGGCAGCAAATCTGATTGCTCTGAGCATTCGGAGATAATCTTCAGAAATGCGTTCGTGTGGATTGCCGATTGCCTTGATAACACGATCTTGCAAATCTTCTTTGCCGCCTACATAATCGATAAGTTTTTCTTCTATTGGATCCTCAAACATGCCATTGATTGTGAAGTCCCTGCGAAATGCATCGTGCTTCGCGTCGCTAAACTGAATTTGATCTGGGTGCCGATTGTCGCTGTAGGGACCATCACTGCGAAAAGTGGCTACGTCATACAGATTGTTATGTGTTCTTACTAGCATCACCCCAAATGATTCTCCAACACTGCGTGCGTTTGGAAAAAGTGCTTTTACTTCTTCGGGGCGAGCAGCAGTCGCGATGTCATATTCTATTGGTGCACTAGAAAGTAAGCGATCGCGAACACATCCACCTGCGAAGTATGTTTCATGCCCTGCTTCTCGAAGCAACTTTAAGACTGCAATTGCACCTTCTCGACATTCAATTGGACAGATTTCACTCATGAGTCAGATTTTCCATAGTAAAGAATCCACATGCCTGTGCCCTCATTATGAATTTCTGGCCCACTGCACTGATTGATTGCGTGATCGATTGCATGTGGGTCAAGAGGAGTTCTAAGGACGATAAGCCCATCTTCATCAAGAAGGAGCACGATTTTTTCAATCTGTTCAAAAATCTTCACTCGAAGTGTGTCGTCAGTCATCATTGCATAGGGTGGGTCAACAAATGCAACGTCAATAGGTCTTGGAACTCTCAGTAAGGGTATCGAAGAAAGCGCGTCTGCATGAATTGGAATTGCTTGTGCTTCACAAGCAAGCGATTCAATATTTGCTTCGAGCAACCCAAAAATTTTGCGATCTTTCTCTACCATCACAACTGTTTTTGCACCTCGACTTGCCGCCTCTAAACCCATGGTGCCAATTCCAGCAAATAGGTCTAGGACAACTCCATCGCAGAGATGCCCTCGTAATTGATTAATCACTGACTCTCGAGCGCGACCAGTCCATGGTCGTGTATTCTCCTTGCCACGAGGAGTTTTTAATATCCTTGAGCGAAATTGTCCACCTAATATTTTGAGCACAATGGATAGTTTACTCGTAGGCGGCTTTGTATGATGTGCATGATGAGCCAAAGGTTCGATACGTTGCCAAGTAGGCTTAGAGAATGCTCTCTTCTACAAGAGATTGCTGGTGTTCCATGCCTTCTTGTACGGAAAGACGACGAGCAGCGCCCATTTTTGTTTTGGATTCATGGGCGAACTGCAGATAAAGAACTTGATCCGGGAAGGTACTTGCGGTGCGTGCGTAGGGGTATCAATGTGTGTGCTGTTGATTTGCCTGGGCATGGACAGCGGTTTGACGAGAAGTTACAAGCGAGAGAACGAATTTTGGAAGTGATTTTGCAAATGTCAAAAGAGATAGATGGAGTGCTTGATGGCTTGAGTAGTGTTGGTGGATTTGATCCAAACCGTGCAGCACTCGGTGGAATGTCGGCAGGTGGCATGGCAGCAATTACTCGACTGCTTGAGCCGCATCCATTCCAAGCGGTAGTGTTAGAAGCAACAGGTGGAGCATGGGAACATCTTCTTGGAACCCCCTTTTCTAATGGTATGAGCGAAAAGGAATTTAGTTCGGTTAATCCAATGAATCGACTTGATACATGGCGTGATATCCCACTCGTAGCATTTCACTGCCGTCACGATGCATGGGTTCCTTTTCAGACAGAGTCTGATTTTATTGATGCAATTCGAGAACAATCACCAAAACCAGAAAAAATCGAACTAATCGGGTTTGAACACACTGGAGCACCCGATGAACATATAGGATTCGGTAGAGATTCAGCATTTGTGAAGGAAGTGCAAGTGCATTTTCTGGCTAAACATTTATTGGAAACGCAGGAAGTTTAACCATGACGACAACGCAAATCACTGGATGGTTCGGAGAATTTGGAGGGCAGTTTGTGCCTGAAACGTTGATCGCCGCGTTACAACAATTAGAAGATGCTTGGAAGGATGCAGTGAATGACCCATCCTACCACGAAGAACTTGATGACTTGCTGGAACATTACGTTGCAAGACCAACTCCAATCTCTTTTGCACCTCGGCTAACAGAACAAATCGGTGGCGCAGCAATTTGGCTGAAGCGAGAGGATTTAGCTCACACTGGTGCACACAAAATTAATAATACGGTTGGGCAAGCAATACTTGCAAAACGGATGGGCAAAAAACGAATAATTGCTGAGACTGGCGCAGGCCA
>CAZRPZ010000020.1:0-18525 GCA_964602215.1 uncultured Isosphaeraceae bacterium
TTTCGGATATTTTAAGACCTGCTTTGCGACAACAAGATTTTGATGACGAGAAGAAAGTAATTCTTGAAGAAATTGCAATGTATGACGATCAACCATTTTGGGTGTTATACGAAAATGCGATGGAAAAATATTACGGTGACAGCCCTCTTGGTCATCGGGTACTTGGAACCCCAGAAACAATTACGAGTATGCAACGCGATGAACTTGCTGATTATTTTGCAGAACGGTATAGCGCGGATAACACAATCGTTGCAATTACAGGTGCCGTGGATTTTGAGCGAGAAGTAGAACGAATCGAACAAAGTTGTGGTTCATGGAACCGGACAGACACAACAAGATTGTACGGAGACATCCAACGGCACAATGGAACGTTCACAACGAACATTGAAAACCTCCATCAACAATACATGGTGATGATGATGCCAAGTGCGTCATTTCAAAATGAACATCGCCACGCAGCATCTGCGTTGGCATCAATTTTAGGAGGAGGCGATGGGTCTCGGTTGCACTGGGCAATTGTTGATTCAGGGCTTGCGGAATCAGCTGCCGCAAGCGCAGATGCCAGCGACAAATTTGGAGAACAGTGTGCTTGGGCAGTCTGCGATCCTAAAAACGCGGAGGAAGTCGCAGACCGAATGAGAAACGAGATGAAATCACTTGTTACCTCGTTAACACAAGAAGACCTGACAAAAGTGATTGCAAAGGCAGGAACAGCAGCGGCTGTCAGCAGTGAACGCCCTGCAGGAAGAATGCAACGGCTGGGGAGTACGATGACGACCTCTGGGCAGTATTGTTCGGTTGAAGATGAACTTCAATCAATCGAAAATATAACGTTGAAAGATTTGCAAAACGTTGCTGAACTGTTTCCATGGGAACCGATTTTTGAGGCGACGACGGTACACTCTGCATAATGGCATTGGTAACGGACACGGCAGTTTGTATTCGTTGTTGGGATTTTTCCGAAACAAGCCAAACAGTAAGTTTACTGACGAAGGAGCACGGTCTTATTCGAGGGCTCGCAAAGGGATCAAGGCGAGACAACGGTTCATTTTCTGGGGGGTTCGACCCGCTGACTCGTGGCAATATTGTTGCAAGAATAAAACCGAGCAGCGATTTAGCAACGCTGACTGAATGGCAACTTGAACATGTTTGGTGGGCAACAAGAAATTCCTTGCAAGTCAACAAATCAGCCATTTATATGGCGGATCTCGTGTTTCGAATGATTACAGACCAAGACCCACACACGAATGTGTATGACGCATTCGTAGAAGCGCTTGATCGCATGGATTCTGGGCATGATGTTGATTGGCCTCTTCTTCGTTTCCAATGGGCATTGCTTGTTGGTACGGGATATCAACCAACATTAACGACCGAAGACGAGGACGAACCGGTTGTCGCATTTTGTTCTGGATCTGGCGGGGTCGTTGAAGATACTGGCGAAATCGACCGAGTTCGTGTTCGCAAGGAAACCATCGAAGTTCTTCGCCTTTTACAGAGCGAAGGTCCGATGCAGCCCACAGAACCAGAGACCCTCAATCGTGCAAATAGACTGCTTGCCCACTACATTCGCGATCTCATTGGAAAGGAATCCGCGGCAATGCGTTGGATGTGGGAATGATTAATATGTGGGATTACCCTAGGATGTTGTACTAACCCGCCAGAGCACGACCGATAAAAACATCAAAATATGGTGGATAACAGTGGAAAAACTGCTTATTTTCACCAATGTTATGAATTACTCAATGTATTGAGTTATGTTACTCAATGTAATGAGTAATTCGGAACAAGTATTTATTCGTGTTCAGTCCAAGGAGCTGATGTCTAGGCTCAATGAGCCTCGACATTTGATTCAAGTTGTTGCGGGTCCAAGACAAGTCGGGAAAACCACAATGGTTCAACAGGTGAGAGATCAGTTGAAGGTTGAATCCCACTACATCAGCGCGGATAATCCCACCCTTCAACCAGAGAGTTGGTTGATTAGCCAATGGGATATTGCAAGGGACATTGCAGACTCTTCAAGTGAGAAGAGTGCAGTCTTGGTTATTGATGAAGTACAGAAAATTATTCAGTGGTCTGAAATTGTTAAAAAACTTTGGGACGAGGACACTGCAGCGGGACGAATACTAAAAGTAGTTCTACTTGGCTCAGCACCACTGCACATTCAAAAGGGATTAACAGAGAGCTTAATGGGGCGGTTTGAGATCCTGCGTCTCCCGCAGTGGACCTTGGGTGAATTACAACAAGAATTTGGGATAACCGTAGATGAATATATATATTTTGGCGCGTATCCCGGAGCAGAACACCTCATTAGGGATCCAGATCGGTGGAGAAGATATATTCTAGATTCAATTATTGAACCGACCGTGTCGAAAGATGTCCTTCTTCTGTCAAGAGTTGACAAACCAATTTTGCTACGACGATTATTAGAAATTGGATGTTCATACTCAGGGCAACTTTTGTCATTAACAAAAATCCTTGGCCAGTTGCATGATGCAGGAAATGTGACAACGCTCTCGCATTATCTAGAACTGCTTTCAGGCGCCGGCATGGTCAATGGTCTTCAAAAATTTACTTCAAACAAATTGCGACAGCGAAAATCCGTTCCAAAATTTCAAGTGTTCAACAATGCATTGATGAGTGTCCAGAAATACAACACTATAGAAGAAGCAAAGAGTGATGGTACATATTGGGGCCGGCTTACTGAATCATGTATCGGTGCGTATCTTGCTAACGCGGCGATGATTGGTGAGTGTGAACTTTTTTATTGGCGTGAAGGAAACAGGGAAGTTGATTTTGTTATTCGACGGGGCGAAATCACTATTCCGATTGAAGTCGGAACAGGAGAAAAAACCAGATCTCGAATGCATGGGATGGATTTTTTTGCGAAGACTTTCTCTCCTTCACGATTAATTCTTATTGGCAAGGGCGGTATTTCTATTGAGGACTTTTTACTCAAACCCATTCCTTCGTGGTTTGAATAAAAGGGTCTAGTACGGGGTCAGGTACAGGGTCTTGTCCTTGCGCAATGGTTCACAATGCATTTGAAGACCATGCCCGTCGCTTGTTATACTTCACACTGTGAGTCGAGCAAGAATCATTTCGTTATTGAACCAGAAGGGTGGGGTTGGGAAAACAACGACAACAGTGAATCTTGCTGCAGCACTTGCAGCATTGGACTACTCAATACTCGTCATCGATCTTGACCCACAAACACATCTTGGTTTGCACTTTGGAATTGATGAAGCATCGCACTCTGTCTACGACCTATTGATGGACGAACACGTCACCATCAGTGACACGCTCCTGCCTGCACGGAAAAACATCGATTTAGTGACAAGCGAAGTCGACCTTGCAGCTGCTGAATCTGAACTGGCATCAAAGACAAATCGCCACGACTTGCTCTCCCGAAAACTAACTGCAGTTTCAGACAATTACGATTACATTCTGATTGACTGCCCTCCGAGTTTAGGGCTTCTAACCATTAACGCCCTCGCGGCTTCCAAGGAACTCATCGTTCCAATGCAAACGCACTTTCTCGCCCTTCAAGGCGTGAGCCGTTTGTTTGAAACAGTGTCAATGTTAGTTGATGGATTAAACCCCGACCTTCAGGTCAGCGGAATAGTTCTTTGTATGCACGAGGGGCATACGAATTTGGGTAAAGAAGTTGTTGCAGATCTTGAAGAATTTTTTGAGGCCTCTTCATCACAAGATGTACCTTGGAGAACATGTAAAATTTTACAACCCCCAATTCGCCGTAATGTAAAACTTGCAGAAGCACCGAGTTTTGGGAAAACCATTTTTGATTACGAACCAGATTGTGCCGGTGCAAACGATTACCGACAACTTGCTGAAAGCGTGATTGCCATTTCGCAAACACAACACGCTAGCCAAGTAGAGCCAAAGCCAACGGAAGAACAAGAACGCGTTGAGCAAGCGACCAATGACACAACATAATCAAGCACTTCGCCATCTGCGTGTCGTTTTTCTCTTGTGGTTTGTTCTATTAACAGTCGCAACACACCTTCCACAAGCAACACCCTCAGACAATGCAGTGCTTGATATGCCAGACAAATTGTTTCACTTTGTCTTTTTCGGAGCGCTTGCGTTTTTTTTCATCTGTTCAAACTGGGTTCGCCCGATTTTCTTCTCGTGGCTCATTATGGCACTTTGGACGTTTCTCGATGAGTACACTCAAGATCTTCTTCCAATTAATAGGCCGTTTAGTTTTGGGGATTTGCTTGCAGGAGAGTTAGGGGTGTTCGCCGCCTACTGTTGGAAAGGAGCATTACACCTTCCTCAACTCAATGAGGTGCGAAATCGCACTGAATCGGTGCTTGCTTCAACAAAAAACTGGATATTCCTTGCCGGAATAACAGTCTTTGTGCTATTCCTCACAACGGGCTCTCTTTGGTATCTTTCAAACCTGCTCACGGGCACGCAATACAGCGAATTCGCCTTTCTTGTTGGCACAGTTGCCGCGGTGGTTGTAGGAGTATTGACAATTAAAAGAATGGGAACCATCCAACATGCCATTAATGTAGGAAAAATAAATCTGGTTTTGCAAGTATTTGGGACGATTGGAATTGCTGTGGTGGTTGGTGTTGCTGTTCGTCATACGTTTCTCGATCCTTGGGTTATTGCCTTCTATATTATTGTTCTTTGTAGCCGCTTTATATGGGACAAGACAATTCAAACAACAGCATGAATAATAGTGACAACCTAGAACGAAACACACGAACCAACTGGTCACTTACCCTCGTGAGCCGAGTAACCGGGCTTATCCGTGACGGTGCAATTTCTCGAATATTCGGAACAGGCGCACTTGCATCATCATTCTATTTTGCATTTTTAATTCCAAATCTTTTCAGGCGACTTTTTGGTGAAGGCGCACTTGCAGCAGCATTTCTTCCGAGTTATTCAAAATTACTTCATGAAGACAAAGAACAAGCACGGGCGTTTGCGACTCTAACCATTTCAAAACTAGTAATCCTGCTTGGAAGTTTGACGCTCATTGGTGAAGGAATCTTGTGGTGGATGGTCTCAATGCAAGAGGAGCCGAGCCCAGCACTTCAACTTGCAATGGTCATGCTTCCATATATGCCACTTGTTTGTAGCGTTGCAATTTTTGCAGCGATGTTGCACGTCCACGATCGCTTCGGACCACCCGCAGCAGCCCCAATCATTCTCAACGGTTTCATGATTGGGGCGGCATTTCTGCTCATTGGCGTTTTCGACAACCCGCTGAACCACATGATGTTGATTGGAATATCAGTCATCGCAGCCGGAATTGTGCAAGTCATCTGGTCGCTCATTGCATTGAAATCATTCGGGTGTTTTCAGAAAAACACAAAAAGTGCCCGCGGTGAATTTGGCACCATGCTTAAAAGAATGATTCCAATGATTATTGGGTTGGGAACGCTTCAAATTAATACTCTGATTGATGGGCTGATTGCAAGTTGGCCAACTCTTTTTGGAAGTTCGTTTTTCTTCGGCTTGCAGTATCCACTTGGCGAAGGAGCAATGGGCTCACTGAGTTGGGCTCAGCGGTTGTATCAATTTCCACTTGGAGTTTTTGGCATTGCTGTAGCAACGGCAATTTATCCATTACTCGCCAAGCAGTGTAAAGATGCAGAATTATTCACTTCAACTGTACACAGAGGACTCCGGCTGGTTATTTTTGTTGGGCTTCCTGCAAGCGCTGGATTACTTATCGTACGCAACCCACTTGCATCCGCTGTTTTTCAAGGGGCGAACTTCACTGCTGACGACGCAATCATTGTTGGGACAATTTTGCTTGGATATGCCCCTGCAGTTTGGGCATATTCAATGAGCCAAATACTGACGAAGGGTTTTTACGCAAAAGGCGATGAAATGACACCCGTAAAAGTAGCCTTGATTTGTGTTGTGTTGAATTTCGTGTTGAATATTTCACTCATCTGGACTCCACTTGGAACCGCAGGGTTGGCGTGGTCGACAGCTATTTGCGCTGTGGTTCAAGTCTGTTTACTTCTCGCCATCTTTGGTAAACACTTGGAAAGTACGGTGAATCGTGAAGTTGTCCGTTCATGGGTTTCCACAGCAGTACTTACCCTTGCGATGAGTGCTGTTGTTGCTCTTCTTGTTGAAAAACTGTGGAACCCGCAAGGGGATTGGCTTCACTCATCTGTAGTCCTTGGAGTAACTGTTGTTGCTGGCATTTTTGTTGTTGGGACTGGAAGTATTCTGCTTCGGAAGCCCGAACTCCTCTGGATTTTAGGCCGTCACCGATGAAACATAGGATATGATTCAAGTTCTTCCTCCAATTAACCGTAATGGGGGGTGGAAAGCACTTTATATACGCACATGAGTTCATCAAAGAAACGAATCGTAATAACTGGCGGCTCTGGGTTCATAGGAGCATACTTTTGCCGAGCACTGAAGAATCGTGGCGATGAGGTGGTGATTCTGGACATCATCGAACCAACAGAGAAAAGCCCACATGACGTATTTGTTCAGGGAGATATTAGGGATGAGAATGCTGTTCGTGATGCGTTCTCGGATTGCGATGGGGTGATTCACCTCGCCGCCGCACACCACGATTTCGGGATTCAAGAACAAACATACTACGATGTCAATGAACATGCACTCCATGTCATGACGAAGGTGATGGATGAGTTAGGTATTCAATCGATTACTTTTTATTCGACAGTAGCAGTGTATGGGAGTGCTCCACCGCCACTTTCCGAAGAATCAATCCCAGAGCCAGAATCCTTTTATGGGAAATCTAAGCTCGCTGGAGAAAAAGTATTGCATGCTTGGGCAATGGAAGGCGAAGGAAAGCAGTGCCTCATCATTCGTCCAACAGTGACATACGGTGTAGATAATTTTGCAAATATGTACTCACTCCTTCGCCAAATTGATAACGGGAAGTTCTTTTTTGCGTCGGGTTCAACAAATATAAAAAGTCTTTCGTATATTGAGAATATCGTAGATGCCACTCTGTTTTTACTAGAGAAAAATGAGAGCGGTTTTGAAATTTACAACTACATCGACAAGCCAGATTTAACGAGTGTGGAGATTTCCGAAACATGCTACGAAGCACTAGGAAAAAAACTTCCAAAGCGTCGCCCACCATTGTGGCTTCTTCTTCTTGGTGCAAAGCCATTTGATCTCATCATAAAATTGACGGGAAAAAATTTGCCCGTTTCCACAGCACGGGTGAAAAAATTGTTTGTTGACCAAACTAAGTTTGAATCGCAAAAAGTGATTGATGCTGGCTTTATTGCAAATGCAAGTGTTCGTGATGGCATACACAATACTGCGAAGTGGTATCAAGAATCAGGCAAACATGAATCAGCAGAGTGGCACCAACCACCCGCTGAAGTCTTTAGGAAGTAACACTCATATTTACTTACTTTGCAGTTGTTTGGCCAATAAATCGCCAACCGTCATCCACTGAAAATCACCAAGGAGTCGTGACCACCGTGCATCGCACTTGTCAATATTCAAGTAGTGACGAATAGTGTGTTGTTTGCTGTTTCCCTGCACCCTAGGTTGCCCCGCATCAATTTCCCAAGGATGAATATAAAACACGTATGGCTGCTTTTTCTTCAAAATCCTTTTTACACCTGCTCGAAAAATGGGGTATGGAAGCAGGCGAAAATATCCTCCACCAGCCCACGGCAAACCCTTGCCGAGCACATGCAAGCAGGAAACGCAAATCTCATGAAATCCATCGCGAATTTCTTGTACGACGATGCCGTTTTTCATCCCCGAAAGATGACCGTATCGATCGTGAGCAACTGTTGGGAACGATGAAGAATCGTAGGTGTATCCTTCTTCAAGCAAAATATCAACCGCCCAATCCGTAATAGAAAAACAAGGTGCACGGTAACCCACAACATGTTTGCCAGTGATGTCTTCTAAGATTTGTTTGGCACTTCGGATATCTTCTCGAAATTCGTCGTGAGTTAAATCATAAATAAGATCGTGGTTATACCCATGACACGCGATTTCATGTCCGGCGTCTGCAATGCGTTTCACAACATCAGGATGACGCTCTGCAATCCATCCCAAAATAAAACAGGTACACGTGACACCGTGTTGATGCATGAGTTCTAACATGCGATCAACATTGCCTTCGACACGTCTTTCCTTCGATTCCCACAAGGAAGGATCGATAGCAAGATTTTGAACCTGAAACCAATCTTCCACGTCGATGGACATTGCTGCGGGTGTATTGTTTGGGTTTGCTTGAGCCATTAGAGCATTTTGTGTCCGCGTTTTCTAAGGTTCCGAACATCCTTTGGGGTTGGGAATGAAAAGTATGATGCAGTACTCATGTCAAGCGGTGTTGCAACGACTTGTGAGTCATAGGAAATTGAACTCAGAACATCAATCATTAAACGCGCACCTTCTTGTTTCGTACCAATGATAACGCGGTTCAGTGAATCAGAATCCTTCAAAGGAAACTCTCTAGTTGCGATGATGCCACCTGCATCGAGTTTTTCCGCCATTTCGTGAATAGTGATCGTTGCATGTTCTTCGCCATGAAGGAGTTGCCAGAAATTTGGCATCATGCCTCGGTAGACGGGTAGTTTGCCGCTATGAATATTGATGCATTTCATTGTTGGAACTCCAAGAATTTGTTTCTTAAATATTTCTGGGGCAGCAACGGAGACGATCACATCGGGTTTCATGGACTCAATTGTTGATATATACGATGCATCATTGATTGATTGGGTTGGGATGAGGATGATTCCACACCGAACTGCGAGTGAAGAAATCGATTGTCGTCTCAATTTGACACCGATAAAACGCATGCTCAGCCGTATAAAATCAATCAGCCCATAGAAACGAAGCATCCTCCAAGCGGTTTTCCAAATGGGCTCATGGAAGGCGCTTGAAACAGTTATTCCGATAATATCTATCTTCTCTCTCGGATACTCGCGAAAAAAGAGTTTGAAAAATTGTATGACGTACAGTGGATCATCTTCGG
Source organism: uncultured Isosphaeraceae bacterium (assembly GCA_964602215.1). Lineage (GTDB taxonomy): Bacteria > Planctomycetota > Phycisphaerae > Phycisphaerales > SM1A02. The sequence goes on from CAZRPZ010000020.1 coordinate 8,978, forward strand.
TTACAAATAAGACTCGCAATTTGTCGTTGGAAGCGTCATTATTTGCGTTGGATGGAATCGAACTCATGCGGGTAATCTTTAGTATGACAGGTTTGGAACTTTATTCATCGACTAGGTAAGCCCCTCGCATCATACGAATGCGATGCCTATTGTGTTTTGTCCCTTCGATTGTTCCGATAGAGAGATTTGGAGTTGTATGGAATCCACAGAACAAAAATCGAATCCCAAAGAATCGAACCAAACCGTTGCAATGGAGAAAGCACCTCCAAAAAGGCGTACGGTATGGACTACGAAACAACGGCTTGTGCGATTATGTTGGGGAACTTTTGGTCGGCTTTTTTGGGTGCTTTGCCCCTGTTGGCGATCCCAAATACTTCGATTCTTTGGAGCAAAAATTGGAAAGGGGTGCACATTTTCTCGCCAAATTGAAATTGTGATTCCTTGGAATCTCGTTGTCGGGGACGATTGTCACATCGGCGAATACGTCATTCTGTACACCCTTGGCACAATCACTCTTGGCTCGAGAGTACGAATTGATACCAGAGCACATTTGTGTGCTGGAACGCATGACATGCGTGACACAACATTTCCACTATTGTGTCCGCCAATTTCGGTAGGAGATGATTCATTCATTGGTGTAGATGCCTACATTGCACCAGATATTTCACTTGGCGCAAATACTATTGTGCACCCAAGGGCAAGTGTGTACAAAAGTTTTCAAGATGGAGTGGAGTTGCAAGGCAACCCTGCAAAAATAATTTCGTGAACAAACTCCGATCTAATTTATGGCTCCTTTTTGGGCAACCTCTTTTTTCATGCATCCCCCACAACGCGTATTTCATTCGTACTGGAATCCTAAAACTTTTTGGAATGAAGTGCGGAAGACGAGTTCGAGTTCGGAAAAAAGTTCGAATTGACAAACCATGGCACGTGACTGCAGATGATCTTGTGGTTTTTGGTGAGGGTGCAATCGTGCAAGCAACCGAGCCAATCACAATTGGTACACGCACAGTCATCAGCCAGTACGCCATGTTGTTGACTGAAACAGGCGATTGCACAACCGCTGGAAAAACAAAAAGAAAAGGTGCAATCACAATTAAACCAGATTGTTGGATTGCAACCGACGCGGTTGTTATGCCGAACTCAACTATAGAGGACGGTGTGATTGTTGGGGCACGAAGTTTGGTTGATGGGCACCTTTCTGAATGGAAAATTTGTACTGGCGAACCTGCGCGACCTCGTGCTGATCGTGTGTTGTACGGAACTTCGTAATGTCAAACATTGAAATTATCATTCCAGTGAAAAACGAAGCGGTGAACTTGCCACACGCGTTAGCGAGTGTCATCGAGTGGGCAGATAGGGTATGGGTGGTTGATAGCGAATCGACAGATGAAACGCGTGAAATTGCGAAAAAGACGGGAGCAGAAGTTATTGTTCAACCTTGGTTAGGGTATGCCAAACAAAAAAATTGGGCCATCGACAATCTTGACATCCAATCAGATTGGGTTTTTTTCCTTGACGCTGATGAAGCAATTCTTCCAGAACTCCGAGATGAATTACTTGTAGTTGCATCGAAGCCAGTTGAAAATGTCGAACAATCAGCGTTTAACATCAACCGATACTTTATTTTTCTTGGAAAACGAATACGCCATTGTGGTTACTATCCAAGTTGGAATGTCCGGTTCTTTAAGCACGGGAAAGCAAGATACGAAGAACGTGAAGTTCATGAACACATGGTTGTAGAAGGTAAAACCGGCAAGTTGCGTGGGCACATGGAGCACTGGGATCGCAGGGGATTAGAAGAGTACATGGCAAAGCACAATCGATATTCAACACTGGAAGCAAAAGAAATCCTTCAACAATCAAGAACAAAGGACAGCACGATTGATGCAAAATTTTTCGGGAACGCGCAACAGCGACGAAGATGGATAAAACGGCACATCTATCCAAAACTACCAGTACGATGGCTCTTTCGATTCTTTTGGATGTATATATTGAAGCTAGGGTTCTTAGATGGAATCACTGGACTACGTTTTTGCCTTTTCATCTCTTCGTATGAGTTATTGATTTCATTAAAAACTGTAGAACTTAAACAACAGGAAACTTTAGATGGCTGCTGAAGATCGGCATGTAAGCCCATATTCGTTTGAAGAAAAAGTGTGGCGGATATTGTGGGCAGTGACTCAAGCAACTTTATTCCGCCTTTCATTTCATACGTGTAATGGTTGGAGGAGATTTTTACTTCGTTCGTACGGCGCAACTATTGGAGAGTCATGTGTCATACGAAGAACAGCAAAGATTGAATGTCCTTGGAACCTGACAATGGGTGAAAATAGTTGCCTTGGTGATGACGTTATTGTCTATTGCCTTGGAAAGGTGACAATCGGGGATCGCGTTTCAATTTCACAGTATGCCCACCTCTGTGCAGGCACCCACGATTACACACAGGAAGAAATGCCCCTTCTTCGCCCACCGATTACCATTTGTGACGACGTCTGGCTCGGAGCCGATTCGTTTGTAGGACCGAACGTGACGGTTGGCGAAAACGCCATTCTCGGGGCTCGTGGTGTGGCAATGCGTGACCTTGATTCAAACACGATTTATGCTGGCAACCCCGCAACAATCATCAAAAAGCGTGGTGTCTGACACTAGGTGTCTGACACCTAGTGTCAGACACAATAGAAATACTCAGCAACATGGCGTATCCTGTACGGAATGCAACAGGTAAAACCCAAAGAAAGACGCAAAAAACGTGGTTTCACAATTATTGAACTCCTCATTGTTGTTGCAATTATCGTGATTCTTGTTTCGATTTTAGTTCCCTCACTTGGTAAAGCATTTTCAACAGCGAAGGCGGCTCAAGACAAAAACCAACTCAAGGGGATCCACGCTGCAATGTTACTTGAGGCATCTGGTGATGAAGGGCGTCTAACACAGCCAAGTTCGATGAGTAAGGACTATCCCGACGCGAGCCACGATATGAGCGATACAACAGCGAATTTGATGTCGTTGCTGCTTGCTCGAAACTATTTCGCGACTGATTTGCTGATTAGCCCCGTGGAAACGAATGCTAATATCCGCGATATCAACGAAAACGACTTGATCTATGACTTCGATTCCATCGATGGTGAAGAGACTTTTTGGGATGACCAATTTAAAGCAGATCTTTCGACAGCATCTGCAGGAAGCCCAGCCCACAACTCTTACGCTCACCAAGCACTGTGTGGTGAACGAGTACGTTTGAAATGGAATTCCGCCGCGAAGTCGTCAGATATTATTCTGTCAAATAGAGGACCAGAAAGTTCGGTATCCACTGATGGATCACTCCTTTACAATGATGAAAGCAATACGTTGAAATTCCACGGGGAAGAAAATCTATGGAGAGGCAATATCGTTGCAGGCGATGGCTCAACTCGGATGGTGCAATCCTATCTTCCTGAGGGAATTGGCTATCAACCACTCAATGGAGGACGGTTTGGTCCTGACAACATTTTTCTTACTGACTGGAATGATATTCAAATTGCAGGTAACGATGAACCAATGGCATCGGGCGACAACTGGATGGTAATTTGCACAGAAGTCATCGGTGACAATGAAATTGTTACTGTGTGGGACTAAATAATTCCGCAAGCGCTTGCCTCGTCTCAATGAGAGGGCTATACCCAAGCACATTTGTAATCGCTGTAATGTCTGCTCGCGAATGTTGGACGTCACCCTTACGCGAAGGCAAATATGTGATTTGTATTTCTTTACCATCCAACATTTCATCCAATAATTCAACAACTGAGAGTGATGCGCCTGTTCCAACGTTGAACACTCTGCCCCCTAAAGAACTAGAATGAGATGCTGCAAGTAGGTTCGCATGAACGACATTTTCAACAGCGGTAAAGTCACGCGTTTGACTTCCATCGCCATACACAATCGGTGATCTGTCTTGTTGAATCGCATCCCAAAACGCACTCACAACTGCTGCATATTGAGAATTTGGATCTTGCCGCTGACCAAACACATTGAAAAAACGCAACGAGACACCATCAGTAGAACGCATTTTCGCAATGAGTTGTTCACCCTCCCACTTGGTTTGGGCATACGGTGATTCAAGTGAACAATCATCACCCTCAGAACTCGGTAGGTTCGGGTGGCTTCCGTAACATGCTGCAGATGAAGCAAAGACGATTCGCTTGCATTGGGCGAGATTTGCCTCTTTAATGAGGCCTTCGGTTCCCTGTACATTGATTTCAAAACACTTTTCGGGGCTCTGGATACTCTCTGGAACAGAGACAAACGCAGCTAGATGAAAGACGATGTCTATTCCCTCACATGCTGTGGCCAGAAGGGAGTGATTGAGGATCGAACCCTCGAAACACGTGAGGTCAACCCCGTGTATATTTTCATTGTGTCCAGTACTAAAATCATCGAGCACACGAACACGAGAACCGAGGGCTGCGAGATGTTGTGTAAGATGCGAACCAATGAAACCAGCACCCCCAGTGACCAGCACTGATTTGCCTTCAAAAAAACCGTTGTAGTCACAATAATTCACCGCGCCGTATATGGTACCAACCATGCAACTTCACCTCTACAATTCGCTCACTAGGAAAACAGAGCCATTTATTCCCCTTAATCAAGAAGGGAATTCGGTAACGTTTTATTCGTGTGGTCCAACGGTCTACGATTTTGCACACATTGGGAACTTTAGGGCATTTCTCAATGCAGACGTTCTGCGAAGAACCCTTGAAGCGATCGGATACAAAGTACAGCAGGTGATGAACATCACCGATGTCGGACACATGACAGAGGACAATCTTGCGGACGGTGGCGGTGAAGACAAAATGGAAGTCGCATCTGCACGATTGGTAGAGCAAAAAAAAGAAGGAACGTTGCCCTGTGATGTGGATATTGATCCAAACGATCCACTTGCAGTAGCGGAGTTTTACGCTTGTGCGTTCATGGAAGATGCAAAAACCCTCGGATTAGAAATTATTGACGATGCTCAAGTTGATGCAACATTGATGCCAAGACCAACTCAATTTGTTAATCAGATGATTGAAATGGTGCAGTGTTTGCTTCAATCGAAACATGCGTATGTTGCTTCAGACGGCGTTGTGTATTTTGACGTGCAATCATTTCCTAACTATGGACTTCTTTCTGGGAACACTATAGAAGCGTTGCGTAGCGGGGAGGGCGGTCGTGTTGACATGGAAACGCAAGCAGTAAAAAAGTGTCCCGCCGATTTTATGTTGTGGAAACCAGACAAAACCCACGCAATGCGGTGGCAGAGTCCTTGGGGCGAAGGATATCCGGGTTGGCACTTAGAATGTTCTGTGATGGCAAACCAACTCCTTGGTGCAGTTATCGATATTCATAGTGGAGGCGAGGACAACATTTTCCCTCACCATGAATGTGAAATAGCACAGTCTTGTTGCGCAACAGGTAACGAATCTTTTGCAAATTATTGGTTCCACACACGATTTTTATTGGTTGATGGAAGCAAGATGAGTAAGAGCAAAGGGAACTTTTACACGTTGCGTGATTTGATTCAAAAAGGCGCAACCCCATCAGCGATTCGTCTTGAACTTATTAAAACACATTACCGTTCAAATGCTAATTTCACGATGCAGGGATTGAAAGATTCCCAAAGGCAAGTTGATCGGTGGAGCCGGCTTGCCCACTGGTTGTGTGAACACAACGAAACACCCATTGACGTCTGTCATCTCCAGAATGCAAGAGACGCATTTATAACTGCAATGTGTGATGACTTAAATGTTGCTGGTGCAATTGGTGCTTTGAGTGATGGATGTTCGTGCTACGCAGTTGATGCAAAACCAATCGCAGGCGCTGGACCCAAAACTTTGCAAGATGAGTTTAATGCATTGCAAGAAATAGATTCTATTTTGGGTGTTCTTGAGTTATCCGATGAAGTGTGTACAGGTGATTTAGACATCAATACAATTGATTCACTCATACAAGCGCGGCTTGATGCTCGTACTTCAAAAGACTGGACAAGAGCAGATGAAATTCGCGACGAATTGCTTAAGATGGGTATTGAGATTAAAGACAGTTCTGATGGCACAACGTGGAACCGTGTGGTGCAGTGAAGCCATCCCCACCAATCATTGGACTGACTGGGGGAATTGGTTCTGGCAAAAGTACCGTTGCTGATATTTTTCAGCAACTTGGGTGTATCGTTGCCAACGCCGATCTGAATGCAAAGCAAGCACTGCAGTCAGATTCTGTTCGCAATCAAGTTGTCGAGTGGTGGGGGTCAACGATTCTGAATCCGGATGGAAGTGTGGACACATCATCAATTGCAGCAATTGTGTTTGAAGACGAAATTGAACGCAAACGCTTGGAAGCCCTACTCCATCCTCTGGCGAGAGTGATACAAGATGAGCAATTTTCCAAAGCGACTTCAACCACAAAAGCCCTCATTATCGACGCCCCTTTATTACTAGAAACGGGGCTAGACGATCTTTGTGATGTTATTGTCTATGTTGATTGTTCGCTTGAAATCCGGCAAAAACGAGTCATTGAGAGTCGTGGATGGTCTATTGAAGATTTTAAACAAAGAGAATCTGCCCAATTCCCACTTGACACGAAGCGTAAAAAAGCAGACTATATAGTCGTTAACGAGGGCGACCCCGATGGGCTACAACGCCAGGTCGAACAAATACTAGAAGATTTATAAACGAGCGTATTCAGAAAGAGTTCGCCCCCCAATTCCCCAAAATATACAACTGGATGAAATTTGCCCAACTGAATTGGGCACAACCCCGTATTTCCCCCGCGTACATGATTAAACCTCCTTCGTGAGGATTCAGGAGAACAAGGACAGATGGCTAAGAAACGAAGACGAAGAAAAAAAATCGGTGGTGGTAATGGTGGTCTTGCAACCATGTCACTGAGGCCCGGAGAAGTTCCAAGCGATGAGGAACTTGAAGCCGAGGCGGCGTCGCTTGATACTAAACTTACTGAGCAGGCGCAAAAAAAATATGACAAGGCGAAGAAGGAAGGGTTCGATCTTTCAGCACTTCAACACATGAAGGGAAAAGAACTTGGTGAAATTGCGAAGAAGGAAAAAGTTGAAAATTGGGCTGAGATGCCTCGGCAAAAACTTGTCTTTGAAATATTAAAAGCACAGGCAACTCGACAAGGGCTGATGATTGGGGAAGGTACCCTTGAAATTATGGCAGATGGCTATGGATTTTTGCGAAGCCCAGAGTATTCATACATTGCTTCACCAGATGATGTCTATGTCAGTCCATCGCAAATACGACGGTTTGGGTTGAGAAAGGGACAAGTCGTTCGTGGTCTGATTCGTCCACCGAAGGAAACAGAAACGTACTTTGCGATGCTCCGAGTTGAGGCGATTAATGGTAAAGATCCAAAAGATGTCCACGATATTGCAACATTTGAGAACCTTGTTCCATTACACCCCGATTCAAGAGTGCATCTTGAAACGGAGAGTGATATTATCGAAACCAGAGTCATTGACCTTGTTGCTCCGCTGGGGTTTGGCCAGCGCGCTCTTATTGTTGCTCCACCAAGAACAGGAAAGACGGTTCTATTGCAACGGCTGACAAATGCAATCGCAAACAATCATCCAGAAGTTCACGTTATTGTTCTTCTTGTTGATGAACGTCCTGAAGAAGTGACAGATTTTAAACGGAGCACTCCAGACTCTGTTGAAGTTGTTGCAAGTACGTTCGATGAAGAAGCAACAAGACACATTCAAGTTGCAGAGATGGTGATGGAGAAAGCAAGACGAATGGTTGAGTTTGGTGAAGATGTCGTGATCCTCATGGACTCAATTACTCGGCTCGCCCGTGGTTACAACAATGGCATGCCATCAACTGGAAAAATCGGCACAGGAGGTGTTGATTCCAAGGCGTTGATTCGACCAAAGAAATTCTTCGGCTCAGCCCGCAACATCGAAGACGGTGGTTCACTGACGATCATCGGAACGGCACTTGTTGATACTGGTTCAAAAGCTGATGAAGTCATTTTTGAGGAGTTCAAAGGAACGGGTAACTCAGAGTTGCACCTTACACGCAAGTTGGTTGAAAAACGAATTTGGCCAGCAATTGATATTGCTGCTTCTGGCACAAGGCGTGAAGAATTACTTCTTGATCCAAAAGAGCACGAACTTGTTGGGCGTTTACGCAAAGTTGTCAGCGATATGAGTCCAGTTGAAGCAATGGAAATGTTGCGAACAAGAATGGTCAAAACGAATTCAAACGCAGAATTTTTGATGACGATGAATCTTGGATAACATCAAAGATGGTCAAAACCGCATCTGGTGCGTACAGTATTGAGACCCTAGGAATTACCAATGTCAAAGAAGATACATAAGCACGGCTTTACGATTGTTGAAATACTAGTTGTGGTCGCTATCATCGCACTCCTTGCGGCATTTTTACTCGTTGCATTAGGTGGAAGCCAAGATGCGGCAAAAACAGCAAAAGCAACAGTGAAATTCAAAGAGATTGGCTCATGGATGCAATTGTGGTCTGGTGACAACAACAATCGAGTGTTACCAAGCCAATTTGATTTTTCAGACGAAGCTGCCAGTGGTTCATCAATCAGAGTTCGCCGCGATGAACATGCTGAAGATGACAACCCAAATGACGATATAACTCGAGGTCAATACCAAGGCACATGGGCAGACATCCTCTGGACAGACAATAAGCTGTATCAAACGTACGGGTTAGACGACACTGAAGAAGGCGAAGAACATTTGTTGTGGCAGTTTGATTCTCCTGATAACAATATTTATGAGATGTACTCATCATTCGATCACCCGTTCAGGTCGATGTTTAACAACACACGGGGGTTAGATGTCGATTATCCAGGTTACTTTGCTGCAAATGATTTCTTTGATTCTCGAAGTGATAACGATGCTGATGGTGAAACTTCCTCATCTGTTGATCGCTACTACACATATTCGATGATACACGCACCAGCCCGTTCAATTTATTTGGTTGACTCCATGTTAGGTGAAACCATTTCTGATGAAGTTGAAGCGTGGGATGGTGCTGTGACTTCATCTGCAGGCGGCCCAATTAGTCACGACACTCTTAATCCGACTGGCGAAGTGGACTTTCGGTATGGCGACGAGTGTATGGTTCTTACTCTGGATGGTTCAATTGTTCGGCTTGCACCATGGTCTGAACGAGGTCCAATGCTTACACCGCCAACTGGGGCTGATATTTCACTTTTTGGTCGTGGATACCGAGTCCACCAATTAACGAAGCGAAAACCAGTGGAATAGCCCTTCTTGTGGGGATAAAAGCCCTCACACCGTGACTTCATCAAAATTCTCGGGGAGAAGGGGTTGCGATTTTGCCCATTTTCGCTACACTCTCCCTTCCGTCCTGTTTGGGGCGGCTTTTTAAATCTCGGGGGCATGAGGGAATCTGGGGGGTACGTCAGGAAGACTGTACTATGACCATGGATGGTCAGATTGGCGGAGCTCAATTGCCACCGTAGCTCAGTGGTAGAGCGCATCCTTGGTAAGGATGAGGTCACGGGTTCAAATCCCGTCGGCG
>CAZRPZ010000021.1:0-4491 GCA_964602215.1 uncultured Isosphaeraceae bacterium
CGCATTTGCTGGAGTTTGAAGCAGTGCTGGCTCTGAGCCGATCGCAGGAAGAGAATCAGTTACACCAGAGGTCGCTGCAGGAAGTTCTTCAAAAAGTCGATTTCCATAGTCTTCTCTTGATACTGCTGATCCCTTTCGGAAACCCAGCGTGTAGGAAATCACAATGAGAGCAATACAAACTGCTGCAATGACTCCAATCGAGCCAATAGAGATTCGGAATGTTCTACCGGGAGTGAACAGATTGTGCTCAAGGTCAACATCGAATTCAGGTTGCGCCAATGGCTTCTTTTTTGACTTTTTCTGAGGTTTGGGGATAGGTGGTTCTTGGGCTTGTTTTGTTGAAATTAGTTCATATAACGCAGGACCTCTTTTTTTACTCATTACATCCTCCAATTCCAATAACACTCGCCATTGCGATTCCACCAGCATGTGAAAGACTTAAACGCCACTCTGTAATTCCAATCTTCTCAGCAAATTCTGCTGCTTTGCCTGTTAACTCTACCATAGGTGGTCCATCATCTCGGGAAATACCAATTTCGACCCACTCGATACCACTTGCAAGACCTGTCCCAAGTGCCTTCAAAACTGCCTCTTTTGCGGCATACCGAACAGCAAATCTTTCTGCACGAGTCTCTTCGGATGAGACATTGGCATACGCTTGCTCTTTTTGAGTAAAACAACGATCAATAAATGTTTGCCCATGTGATTCGAGCATCGACGAAACACGTGCTACATCTATAACATCTATTCCATGAGCAACTATCATCTAAGGTTGTTCCAATCGAGTTATATCCAAAAGATGTCCAAGTTGTGGGAGAATCAACTCTTCCATTGCAAGTCTGACTGCATTTGGAGAACCGGGAATCAAAAATACGATTTTTCTGACCCCGCCCACATCGATCCATCCCGCCTCTGCACGGCTAAGCATCGATGCTGCACCAATTTCTTTATAACTAAGTTGTCTGAATAACTCTCCGAACCCAGGCAAAACCGAGTCAAACATTGGGATGAGAATATCTGGAGTTATATCTCTTGGAGAGGCACCAGTTCCACCTGTCACGATTATGACTTGTACGTCTGGGTTTTGCAACCATCCAGATACCATCGATTCGATACGACCTCGGTCTTCTTTTACAACTTCTCTACCGATAAGGGAATGGCCATTTCCAAGCAAAACTTGAGCGATGAACTCGCCACTTTTATCATCTTCAAGGGTACGAGTATCGCTTGCGGTCATGATTACAACTGAGGCAGTCGTGTTTGAAGGAGCATGTTGCATAGTGACAGCATACCCTAGGTGCAAGGGAAGGTAAGATGTTGTCGTGTTGTCGAACGAACAAATACAAATTAATTTTTCGGAAGGCGGGATTCATGTTGAATCCGCCAGTCATCTTCAAGCAGAAGGATGTGGTGGAGAATGCATTTTTGTGGGAAGAACTCGCCCTGAAACTCACCAAGTGCACGGTTCACTGATAGCACTCGAATATGATTGCTATCAAGAAATGGCTATACAAGAACTTCATACCCTTGCACAAGAAGCAATTGATAGGTTTGACGTAGAACATATCAAAGTCACCCATAGCGTCGGAGAAGTCGGCATCAATGATGCAAGCGTTGTAATTGCCGTTGGCAGCATTCATCGAGAAGAGGCGTTCCTTGCGTGCAGGTGGCTGATTGATCTATTAAAACAACGAGTACCAATCTGGAAGAAGGAGTTGTGGGCTGAAGGTACCTCGTGGTCAGAAGGCACGCTATTGGATTGCAATGAGTAATACTGAAAAGAAGAAACGAGCAAAGAAAATTTATGATGTATTGTTGGAGAAATACCCCGACGCACATTGTGCTCTTGTGTATTCAACACCACTAGAACTTTTGTTTGCAACTATTCTTTCAGCACAATCAACTGACGTAGGCGTAAACAAGGCCACCCCAGAATTGTTTCGCAATTTTCCTACAGTAAAAGCGTTTGCGAATTCAAGCCCAGAAGAAATTGAACCATTCATTTCATCGATTGGGCTTTTTCGCAATAAAGCGAAAGCGATTCATGCGTCCGCGCTCACTATAGTTAATGATTTTGATGGCGAAGTTCCAGACACAATGCCTGAACTACTTAGACTTCGTGGAGTTGCAAGAAAAACCGCGAACGTTGTTCTTGGGAATGCCTTTCACAAAAACGAAGGCGTGGTTGTCGACACCCATGTAGGTCGACTTGCACAACGGTTTGGTTTATCGAAAGAAACCAAACCCGACAAAATTGAAAAAGATTTGATGGCGTTATTTCCACAAGAACAGTGGACAATGCTGAGCCATCTTTTGGTGAGACATGGAAGAGAAGTATGCAAAAAGCGAGGGGGTACTTGTACAGAAGATTCAATTTGCAAACGTTACTGCTCTAATGCTGCGACAGACTGAACTAAATCGATAATTCCAACCATGCCTGCTTTTGAAACAAAAGCCGCGTTTCCATCGAATAGAGGTATGAGTTGGATGATTGGACCTGCGAGATTGATGTTCCCCAAGACTACAATCTCATCCGTTGAATTTCTCCCAAAGACGTACACGCCATCTTGGGTGCCTACCCAGAAGTTACCCGAGATTGGCACAATTGTCATCGCAGAAGAAGAAAGAGACAGACGGGTTGGAATACCTTTTGAATCGGTGATGACCACATCTCCAGATGAAGAGTCAATGGTCGCCTGATACCCAAGCACTACGGCTTCGGTTGGTGACTCCACTGTTTGTACCCATTCTTCTGAACTTCGTACCGATTGATCAAAACCGTAATACAAAGAACCATTACCCGTTGGGACTTGAACTCCTCGCAAAACAAACACGCCCGGTGACATTTCACCCGCGGTTGGAACAACTCTGATAAGTTGATCTCCCAGCCCGCCACGATCGTCTTTAATTCGGTACACACCGCGACCAAATTCACCGCACATCGCGAGATAATTTGAGCCGATGATATCGACATCGCGAACTCCTTCAACGTCGAAAGTGCCTAGTAATCGGAGTTCATCTGGGGCAATCCCAAGAATATACACAGCTTGGTCTGTGGACACGAGCAAGCGGCTTTTACGAGAAAGTAAATTTCGATATTCACCATCAAGAATGATTTTGCCTGTCTGAGTATTGATATCCCTCATGCCACTGCCCATTAATCCAACCTCAGTTTCACCTTCAAGAGATCTAGTGTAGACAAGCGTTCCAAAATCCGCATTTGCATCTTCATCAAGTTCAACCAATGTTGTTGCTGAGCCGAGGAACTCACTTGTATCTGCATCAAATAACTTGCGGTCCATCGCATAGACAAGTCCTCGGTCAACAGACAAGGCGATTCCTGTCACTTCACCTTCACATGACACAAGTTTCTGACCATCGGTCAATCGAACTGCTCCACCCTTTCCAATCACAACTGGCCAGTCACCAACCATCACCAAGCCTTGCGGGACAATTCCAAGTGAGGCAATATCTTCACGACCAATTACTTTTGGAACATTTTCAAAACGCAAACTGAAAATGACAATTTCTTTCCCATCTAAGAGAGCATAAAGGGACTGGTCATGTGTCATGAGATCGGTACACACTGCTTCAGCCGAATACGCAGTTATCATTCTTGTTGAAACTTGGCCATTCCCTTCCTTTCGAATAACCACAAGCTTATCACCAAGTGTCTGATACCAATATTCTCCTTCAATCTCAAGTGCCATGGACTGTCCGCCCGTGGCATGCCTCACATTCATATTCTCTGCGCACACTGGCTGGGAAAGCCACATAGCTGAGAACACCACTAGTAGAGTTGTGCAAATCTTTTCCATTCCTGTCATGATACACCGATGACCGCACCCTCTAACGACCGTTTAAGTCAATTACGGAATCTTCTTGACAGTGACCCGCATGACGGCTTCTGCATGTACGGAATTGCGATGGAATATGCCAAGACCGGAAGTTATACAGAAGCAATTGCGTGGTTTGACAAAACGATTGAAACTGATTCTTCTTACTGTTATGCCTATTACCATAAAGCTCGCTGCCAATTTGATGCAGGTGACTCCCAAACCGCCACCCAAACGTTAGAGGACGGAATCAATCAAGCGGAAGAGATTGGCGACCATCATGCTGTAGACGAAATGAATGATTTGCTTAGAAGCATGCAATAACTTCGATGAAACTGATTATTACCGATATTCGACCGTTAGAAGAAGACCCGAACTTTCGTATCCTTTCTCTCAATGATGCCCAAGAAGTGACGGTACCAACATCAAGTGTTGAAATACACGAATTACATATTGGGCAAGAATGGAATGACGAATTAGCCAGCAAATTCGACACAAAAAAGGAAATTGCATGTGCCTCGAAGATGGCACTTGGGCTCATTGCATCGAAAGCATGGGGCACCCGAGAACTCGCCACTCGGCTTATGAAAAGAGGCATCGACTCCAAGGTTGCAGTTGAAACGACGAAACAACTTGAAGAGGATGGGTGGCTAAA
>CAZRPZ010000022.1:0-19247 GCA_964602215.1 uncultured Isosphaeraceae bacterium
TGAAGAGTATGCAGATGCACTTGATGTCGCCCTGAGAAATAGAGATGCCATTCTTCGAGGTAACCCAAAGAAACTTTTTGACAATATTTTGTCAGGGAATGCAGAACGATCTCCTAATCTCGTTGAAAATCTCATCAAAGCACGTATTGAAGTAAGAGATTTAAATGACAGGTACATAGAAATTATCAGCTCTAATTTAGCAGGACCTGATAGTGAAGATTTTAGATTGCGTGCACTGAAGCGTGGATACACGCGTATATACCGAAGAACTCCTGCTCAAAGAATACTTCGACAAGCAGCAGAAAATGAAAATTACCCAGAAGAACTTAGAATTCAAATCATACAACTTGAAGCGAGTTATTTACAAGAACTTGCCATCATTAACTTTGAACTCCTTGACAAAACACGGCAACACGAACCCGCAGTTCATCGGAACCGTGAACTTGCAAGTCAGGTTCGTAGAGATGGTGGCACTCCTCAAAAACTTGAAGATCCTACTCGAGCAATGTATAAACAACGAGAAGAACTCGGCGAACGATACATCGATATGCTTCGCGCCCTCCTCTCTGCTGATGAGTTCCTTGAACTTGATGGCTCCAGACGTTGGATTCCAAGAACTGAACAACAAGTGTTTGAATTCCCTGCAGAAGCTCCCACTGGCAAAGATGGCGAGTTAAGTACTGAGATAGGAACAAATACTACAGGTGGTCAGGGGTCTAAAGGTAGCCCTTCGCCGAAGAAGGGCGGTGCTGGGTCAACTGGAATAGGCACAGGTAGCGGCAAAGATGACAAGGGTGGAAAAGGTGGCAAAAACGATTAAGTCCCTGATAAATCAGATTTGAAAACAATGGATCAAATTCCACAAACACATGTAGAAAATATTGACATGGATGCCCCTGCAAATCCCAAGCAGACGTGCATCAATATGGGATTACATTGGTTTGAATTGACTCCAGAAGTTGACCAAAGGGTCATTGAGTGTATTGATGCTGAACTTGCTGTTCGCCTTCGCGTTCTTCCGATTCACTTAGAAGAAGGACGACTTCTTGTTGCAATGTTGAATCCTCACGATATTGAAGCAGCAGATGAAGTCGCAACGATTACAAACTATCCAATTACTCGATGTGGGATGGAATCAGATATTTTCTCTGAACTCATGCAACGCCATTACGGAACTACCGCAGCAAGAATGGCTGAAAGTCTGGGGGGACAATCACCAACTACCGAAACAACTGATCACAACATCGATGCCATCGAAGCTGACAACATTCTTGTTATGGCTGAGCAGCCAACGCTGATCAACTTAGTGAACCTACTCCTTCTCGAAGCAATTCAACAACGAGCCAGTGATGTACACATTGAACCATTTGAAACTGAACTAAAGGTGAAGTATCGAATTGATGGCGTACTTGAAGAGCAGCCCCCACCCCCGAAACATTTACAGCCCGCTTTGATTGGACGAATAAAGATTATGTCCTCGATGAATATCGCTGAGCGATATGTCCCTCAAGATGGTCACATCGCCCTTCGATTTGAAGGGCGAAAAGTGGACATTCGGGTTTCAACTGTACCAACACTGTATGGAGAGTCGGTTGTGATGCGAATTCTTGATAAGAGTTCGATGCCTTTAAATTTACTCGCCTTGGGTATGACAGAAGCCATGCAACTTCAGGTTGACAAACTGATAGAAAAACCACATGGGCTAGTCCTTGTCACTGGTCCAACCGGTTCGGGGAAAACGACTTCTTTATATGCTGCATTAAATAAACTCTACGACCCACGGAAGAAAATCATCACGATTGAAGACCCAGTTGAATACGAACTCAATGGAATCAATCAAATACCAGTAAACCCAAAGCGTGGACTCACGTTTGCTGCTGGATTGCGTTCAATTTTACGCCAAGACCCAGACATCATCTTTGTTGGCGAAATTCGCGATGGCGAAACTGCCGACATCGCAATTCGCTCAGCACTCACAGGTCACTTGATTTTTTCCACAATTCATACAAACGATGCAGTGAGTTCAATTGGGCGACTAATCGACATGGGTGTGGAACCATATCTTGTCGCATCCGTGTTGGAAGGAGCCCTTGCTCAACGACTCGGACGGAGAATTTGTGAGTCATGCAGGGAACGCGTTCCACTTTCTGATGACTTGTCACACCGACTTACCTCAGAAGAATTACCATTGTTTAGTCAAGGAATGTGGACAGGAACAGGGTGTCAGAAATGCAACAACTCTGGCTTCAAAGGTCGGGTTGGCTTTTTTGAGTTAGTTGTCGTGCACCCTGCTCTTCGGGCGGCAATTTCTGAGAACAAAACATCAACTCAACTCACAAATACGCTCCCAGAAAATCATCTAACAATGCGAGAAGATGCCATTGCAAAAGCTGCAGAAGGTGTCACAACGATCGCTGAAGTGTTGCGTTCAACTCAAGATACAGAAGGCGAATTTTAATCTCGCTCGGTGTGCATGATGCCTGAATTTCGATTCCAAAGTATCACAAGCAGTGGAGATGCAAAAAATGGTTTCCTTCAAGGAAGAGACCGTGCTGACGTTGTTCAACAACTCAGTAGTCGAGGTGAAACTGCAACTGAAGTTGAACTTGTAAAATCGACTGCAAAAATTTCACGATTCACTTCACCACGAAAACGTAGAATCTCAAAAACAGAATTGTCTACAATGATTCGAGAACTCGCCACTGCACAGGAAGCTGGGCTTCCCCTTATGCAAGCCCTCAGAACAATTCGTCAGCAGGCAACACCAGCAACTGGGGAGGCGCTCGACCATCTTATCCAAAGTGTAGAAGCGGGCGATCCTTTGTATAAATCTGCAGCAGAATGGGGTCAACCATTTGATGATTTAATTGTCGGAATGCTTCGAGCAGCAGATGCTTCGGGCAAGATGAGTACTATTCTTCACCAACTTGCAGATCTCATGGATCGTTCTCTTGAATTACGACGGGAGTTGCTGGGTGCAATTATATATCCCGCAATCATCGCATGCTTAATCGCAATTAGTGGCGTTGTGCTTGTCACTGTTCTCGTTCCCCGCCTTATTGAGCCCCTTGCTGGACAAATGACTTTGCCATGGCCAACTGTCATCGTGATGGGCTTTGCTGACTTCTTTTTAAATTGGTGGTTTTGGATAATTGTGGGCATTGGAATCATCGTTATTGGATGGAGAAGTTGGATTTCAAACACAGAAAATCGGTTCTGGTTTGACCGATTTAAATTGCGAATCCCACTTCTCGGCAAATTGCTAAGAGACGTTGCAGTTGCTCGTTTTACACGCACCCTAGGAACATTAACGACTGCTGGGCTTCCAATTCTTGAAGGGTTAAAAATTACTCGCGACACTCTTGGAAACACCGCACTTGCACACGCAATCGATGCAGTTCAAGAACAAGTAAGTAGTGGTAAACCGCTTGCAGATCCATTAGAAAAATCGGGGCTATTCCCCCCACTCCTCGTTCAAGTCGTCAATTTGGGTGAACGTTCAGGGAAACTTGAAGAGATGCTCATGCACTCCGCAACAGCATTCGATCGACAAGTGAACGCCTCCCTTAAATTATTTACTAAAGCACTCCCCCCAATTTTACTCATTATCATGGCTGCGCTTGCATGTTTCGTGCTTGCATCAATCCTTTTACCTTTGCTTGAATTGCAATCTCTTATGAAATAACACGTTATAGGGAATACTCTTATGAATACAACAACAAACCTTACAAAAACAGTACGCAGGGGCTTCACCCTCATTGAAATCATTGTCGTTGTCATGATTATTGCTGTTCTTGCGACAATTATTGTGCCTCGTGTACTTGAACATGTTGGCTCTGCAAAACATTCCACTGCCCAATCAAAAGCAAATGCAATCGCAGATGCAATCATTTTGTACCAATTAAGCATGGGGCTCTCCCAAATCTCAAATGATTTTGATCTAGAAGTATTACTCCTTCCTCCAGATGATGGTGGTTCACCGACAGGACCTCAATTGAATAAACAAGATGACATTATCGATCCTTGGGGCAGACCGTTTGAAGTCATTGTTCCGGGCGAAGTCAACCATGACTTTGACGTCGTCAGTTGGGGTGAAGATGGCGAACCCGGTGGCGAAGGAGCAAATGAGGACGTCACACAGTAACGATGAGTAAGCGGCACTATCAAACCCGATTTGGCTTTACGCTTCTTGAAATAATCGTTGTCATGATGGTTATTGCAGTCATGGCTTCGATGATTGTCCCACGATTATCTGGTAATCAATATCGTGAATTTAATCTTGCTGTTGAGAAAGTCAATGATGTGGTACTAATGTTTGCACACCGTGTTTCTACAAGTAATCAACCTGCGGCACTTCGGTATGACCCTCAATCAAAACAATTTGAATTGCTCACAAAAAAAGATGATGATGGCGAGTTCTACTGGGGCATTGACCCTCTTGCTTCCCCTGTTACGATTCCAAGTTGGCTTGAGCCAAACGCTGTTACTATTTTTGTCGATGGCGAAATCACAGACACAACACAATGGCCTGTGACGACTTCACCCGGAGAAACAAGACCGCTCATCGAGGTTACACTGGACTGGGAAGATCATTCTGCACTTATATCCTTGCCTTCTCACGCCATGGGTCCTAATATTTGGTTTGATGGCGTCGGCAATGACCCACTGATTCCTATAGATCTCGATGCACAGGGAAGAGGACGTGAAGAATGGTAAGAAATGTCATAAAAACACACCGCAAAGGATTAGCGTTGGTTGATGTCATCATTGGGGCTTCGATGCTTGCAATCGGCTTAGCTGTGGTAATCTCAATGAGCAGTCGTTCCCTGATTCGACAGGGAGATGCCGAGAGGCAAATCACTGCAAGTTGGCTCGCTGATGAATTGTTAACAATGGCACTTGTTGTTGGTCCCGACGAGTATGCAAAAGCATACCCAAAGAGCGGGCGATTCGATCCTCCGTTTAATAATTTCACGTATGAAATTGAACTTGAAGATGAATCTCTTTACTTACCTGTAAAAGCAATCGCAACAGTTTTCTGGGAAGTTTCTAAAACTGAACATTTTGTAGAAATTGAAACTCTCATCGCCAGAAGACATGGAGATTCAGTTGATCGTCTTCCCGTTGAACCAGTTGATCGAGAAGCAAGGTATTGGGATGAAATCGAGGCAAGGAACGAATAATGAAACATAGAGGTTTTACTCTAATTGAATTAATGGTTGCAGGTGCAATGGCAGCAATTGTTCTTGGCGGCGTCACCTTATCAATCGCCCAACTTGGATCAGCCAAGGCGGTGAGTCGGCAACGGCTTGAAGCGTTCTCTCGTTGCGATACTGCAATCAGAACAATTCGGCGAGACATTATTACCACCCTTCGGAGAGGCGATTTATTCGATACAAGGTTGCTCATCTCTGATTTGACACATCGTTTTCAAGGCAACATCTTGGATCAAGATGAACTGTTGTTATTTGACGGGTCCTTAAGAGCAAATAAAGAAATTGATTTTAATGGCGAAGGCATGGAATATGAAACTCAATTTCGCCTTGAACCCAACGACGTCAGCACAGCACTGTGGAAACGAAGAGATGCCATTCTTGATGACAATCCAATTGGGGGTGGAATGGCAACACCAATTGCCGAGGGAATAATTTCGTTACAGTTTGAAGCATTCGATGGACTCTCTTGGTTTTCGGTGTGGGATTCTGATGAACAGGGAATCCCACATGCAATTCGTGTCACTGTTTCGTCAACAGGGATGGAGTATTCAGACGAACTCCATGCACCCCAAATCACCCTGCGAACAATTGTTCCACTCGATCGGTTTCAAGCGCCTGATGATAAATTAGTTCTCATCGCTCAAGAAGAAGAGGATGCACGATTGGCGGCTCTTGGAATCGATTCTGGCGATTTGCCTGGATTAGATTCAAGTGTTTCTGGGTCTGGGTCTGGATCAAGCTCGGGCTCTGGTGCCTCAACAAGTTCAAAAGATGGAAAAGAAAGTGGAGGAAGTTCGGAAACATCATCGAAACAGACAATCATCGACCCTGATGGCAATGAACATGAGATTCCAATTGACCCATGACGTATGAAAGAGCACATCGTGGTTCAGTCATCGTTATTGCTCTTTGGGCAATCGGCATTGCTGCAATTGTGACAACTTCAATCCAAATCTTTTCGCAACGACAGTCGCTACTTGGAATTGAGGTTCGTGATCGGATACAAGCACGGTGGGCAGCTCGCGCAGGTATTGAAGCGTCCATTGCTGTAATGGCTGATCATACTGCTCGCCCTGCCCAGCAAAATGCTTTTGCAATGCTTGAAAACTTAGAATACGTTGCAACTGGAGAAACAGGGACCGCATCGTGGGACATTCGACATTACGCTGACTCCCAAGATTGGGCAGGACCAATGGATGAGCACAGTAAGTTCAATATCAATTCCGAAGATAATTCTATTTTTATCCTCGTCATTGATGACATGGCGTTTGGGGTACTTGAAGCAATTTTAGATTGGATTGATGAAGATGATGAACCTCGTACCTTGGGCGTTGAGCGGGATTACTATTTAAGTCTGGAAACATCGTATGAACCAAGAAATGGACTCTTACGTTCTATCGCAGAACTTGAACTCATCGCAGGTGTGATGCCTGATGATGTCCGTGGAGAAGATTGGAATGTCAATTTTCGACTTGACCCTAACGAGGATGATGGTGGGGAAAGTTTGCCGTGGGATGAACCTGATCATTGGCTGGATGGTGGATGGGCTTCTTTGCTCACAACTTCTTCTGTAGATGGCGGTGCAACAGCTAGCGGTGACAAACGAATCAATTTGAACAAGATAGATTCAGAATCACTGCAATTCCGCTTAGGACTTGAGCCAGGTCAAGCAGACGCTCTGATTAACTTTGCAACGAGTGATGATGCTGATATGGGAACACTGCTCACTGAAACGCTTCGTTCGATTTCAGGTGATGCCGAAGGTGTCACGAATCTTTCAGACGATCAACTCCGTGTCATCTTCGCTGAAACGAGTCTATATGACCAGCACGAAGCGCCACCCGGCAGGATGAATATCAATACAATTTCACCAGATCTTCTCTACCGTCTCCTTCCTGAAAACGATCGCCTTGTTGAAGACCTGCTCTATCTCAGAGCGAATAATGATGGCGGAATCACGAGCCCAATTGATTTTTTGCAAATTCCGGGCATTCAACCATCGATGGCTGAATTTTTGTATGGGCTTTTTGATACTCAAAGCAACGTTTACACCATTTCAAGTATCGGTCGAGCTGAGGGAAGTGGCGTTGAACAAGAAATTATTGCAATCGTCGATCGTTCTACCCTTCCTGTGACGATATTGGAGTACAGAGAGCAATGAGTGAACAAGCTCAACATCCTGAATACAGCACCAACGGTGATCTCATCGCCATTACCCAACGAGTTGGTGAAACATGGAGGTGTTTGTTCGCTTCTCACGAAGATGAATCACGCCCACGAATTGTTGAAACTAAAGAAGTACGTGGAACTGTTGCGTTAGATAAACTGCTAAAAGACAGGGAGCCCTCTACAATTTACTCGATTCTCGCAGGGTCTTCCACTGTGTGTCGGACAACTACGTTGCCAGATATCGAAACTGACCAAATGATGGAAGCGCTTCGCCTCCAAGCAGAATCGAAATTTCTAGGTGGTACACCAAGCCACCGCAGAGCAATGGCGGCTCTTGATTGTGGTGCGGGTGAAACAAATCGAGTTGGACTCATTGTTGCTTGGCCAGAGAATGCCGCAATAGATTTTCCAGAGTGTCTACATGATGCTTTTTTCATTCCTGATGCTGCTTCAATCGCATCATTACTCGATGGACTACGGCCAACTGAACCTATCTTGTACGCTGATTCAACTGACGGCACTGTAACAATCGCCCTCTCGCACGCGAATGGTGCTGCACTTCGGGCAACCAGAGAAGACTCTACCTCTACTACAACATTCGTTGAAGGCATTTCAAGAATTGTCAGCGAAACTGCAATGGCTCACAACCATACTCCTGCCTTTACTGAAGGTATTATTGCCTCTCTTACTGCTGCAACATCAACCCACTCTTTTGACGAACCTATTTTAATATTGCCCGATTCCATCATTGAAAGTTCAATGCATCGAGTACAAGGCATTTCAGATTCCAGTCAAGCATGGTGGTCTCATTGGGGCATTGTTGTTGGTGGTTTACTCACAGCAACAGGGTCAATGCAATCATTGGCGACAATGAAAATTAAAGCACCCATCCTGAATCCAACAATGGCGGACCGATTTGTGAATACGTATAGCAAAAAATCTATTGCTATAAAACTTTCTGTTGCAGCCATTCTTCTTCTCGCATTCGGATCGACAATTGTGAATGGAATAAAACTTTCCGCCTTGGAATTTCTGAACCCAGAATTGGATGCACAGTACAGTGAAGTTGTTGAAACTCGAAAACAACAGATTGTATATAAAGAATTGGGAGATTCTGCGTGGCCTATGACGAAAATTGTTGCTGATGTTGTCAATAATGTTCCAATAGGAGTTGAAATCGAAAGTATCCGCGTAAATGTAGGCGAACCAATTTCACTACGAGGTCGTGCGATGAAAAAAGACGGCAAATCTGCCGCTGAACTCATCGCGAGTATGCAAGAGAACCTGCAAACAACAGGGCTATTTAAAGACATTCAGTTCTCTTACGACCCTGCTGGCACGTATGGCGATCGAGAATTTGATTTATGGGCAACTGTTGTAAATCCGTTAAAACGTCCAAGATACGATGCAAAAAGAGATTTTGGACAATGGACTTATGCGATGCGTCAAGCTGGATTGCAACCAGAAGAAGCCATTGACCATGAAGAAGTTGAAGTCATTACAGGTTCGGTCGATACCGGTTCACCACTTAGTGAAGCAAATCCAGAATTAGCAGGTGTAGAAAATGAAACGCCTGATTTCCTTGATGACGAAGAGAATTCCTATAGCGACCGCGAAGTAAGCAGACCAACTGGGGGTGGTGGAAGCGATGCGGGAAAACGATCTGATACCCCAAATCAGGGTGGAGGCGGAGGTCCTAGAATACCAGAACCACTTGACCCCGCACTCATTGCATTAATGAGTGAAGACGAAGCTAGAATTTCACTTACTGATGTGACTGAAGGATTACAACATGTTTCTCGAGGAGATGACGAAACGAAGAAACGTTTAAGAAATGAAATGCGATTATTGCTTGATCGATTAAAGGAAGTTCAACGATGATGCAAGGGATAGAACGATTTTTCAACCAAATTTCTACATGGTCACGCGCTATGCAGTGGGCTTTTTGGGCGGCTTCATTCACCGTCGCATTCTTAATTTGGGATTCTACAATTGCAGAACTTGGCGCAAACTGGTCTTCACAAGTTGAACAAAAAGAACTTCAACTTCTTGAACTCAAACAACCAACAACACTGACTTCTTCTGTAAAAAACGCCATTGTTTCGTTTGGAAATGTAGAGTTACCACGTGAAAAATCAGATGGCGCTTCTGCCCTAACAGAATCGGTGCACACCATCCTTGAAACTCACCGCGTAAAAGACGATGAATTTACAAGAACAAAAACAACACGCATGAAATCTGGCTCACTTCCTGGAATTGGAAAAACAGACGAAAATATTGAACAAGTTATAGGCGACATCCGATTTGAAGCAACTCAAGAAGAAGTTCTAAAAGTCATCTCTGATTTAGAAAGTAGCCCTTGGATAGATGCGATTTCGAATGTACGGTTGACGAAACAGGATGGGAGAATGATCAAAGTAGATTTATCTGTCGAAGCATGGGTAGTTTCTCCATCAACTAGGAGGGGGCGCCGCTAATGAATACACAAACACTACGTGGACCACTTGGCTGGAGCATTGCCTCGATTGTTGTCATCATTGTCTTTTGCTTATATGCATTGTCAGCAATTGCTTCTCCCTTTTTCTCGTCATTCACGATTGACAGCAATGAATCGAGAACTACTTCACTTGTTGAAAAATACAACATGCAGGTCGCAGTTGATATCTCAAGATTTAATGGTCGCTCAGCATTCTTTAATCCCATCCGAATTGCACCGCCTACACCTCCACCACCGCCTATATCTGAGACGATCCCAACACCCCCGCCAGTTATTACTCCCCCTCCAGGACCTCCGCCACCCCCACCTACGTACATGGGTCCCCCACTCATCGCCATTATCGGTGACGAAGCATGGTTCCGTTCATCAGGAACTGGCTCCAATGCAGTCATCCGGCTTACAGTTGGCGAGGAACAAGACGGCCTAAAACTTATTAAAACAACCTTGCCATCAATGGTTACTGTTGAACACCGAAGAGGCGAGTATGTCATTGACCTTTTCAGTAGTGATGAGCCCTTTTTTCGCGAAGATCCACCTCCGATAGTTTCTGACTCTTTTCTTGAAGAAGTTGAGGGATAAGAACACCCTTTTCACTTTTACCGAACACTTCATTTTGACTCACGTCAAATATGAGAGTGTTCTCTTTTCTGTCTTGAATCCATTGAATTAGCCGATGAAAGTCCGATAGGTCCTAATTCTTCACATGCAAACAAACCAAGTAATATTCTCCCTTTCGTCGCGTTAATCTCTGGTGCAAATCGCACCATTTGACCAATGAATCGAAAAGGATCCAAGAGTGAATTTTAAATCAGCGTTCTATATCAGCCTAACTCTCTCCCTCGTTGCAATTCCTTCAATTGCAACAGGGCAAGATCGTCCATTGCCTGAATCAGCACCAGTTATAGATTTACCTGAGCCAGAACAAGAAACGATTGAAGAAACTACCCCTGTCTCAGAAGAAACTGTCCAAGAGACACCCTCTCAAGAGCAGGTCATTTCTGAAAACGAAGAATCAGAAACACCATTAACAGAAGAAGTTCTTGTCATTTCGGGATCTGATAAACCAGTATTAACAAGATCTCCTCTCCTTAGACCAATACCAGAAGGGCTTGTCATTCTTGCATTTGATGACGTTTCAATTGATGAAACTCTCGGTTTCATCGCCCAGACCACAGGGAAAGTCGTTATTCCTGTTAGCGCAACTTCACTTCGAGCAAAGAAAATTACCCTTCGCAACGATGAACCCATCAATCGTGGCATGGCACTTGATTTACTTTTCCAAGCGTTCCGCCTTAATCAAGTAGGCGTCATAGAACGCGACGATATTATTATCATTGGTCCACTTGACTCAATGTTGAGTGACATTGGTGACATCCCAGTGATTGGAGCGGATGAAGACATTATGCTTCGTCAAGATCGCGGCACGCTTGTCATTAAGGTATTCTCGGTTGAAAGAACTGAAGCGCAAGTCATTGGCGATCGGATTAATGAAACATTTCCAGATTATGGTTCTCTTACAATTTATCCAGAGTCCAACCAACTCGTTGTTCTTGGAGACATTGGACTTTGCCAACAAATTCAAGATTTAATCAATCAACTGGACCGCATTTGGCGTTCAGGGAAACTCCAAACATTCCGTTTGAAATATGCTGACGCTTCTGAAATTGCAGATAATATCTTTGAATTATTCGAAGAAACGGGCACGAGTGCACAAGCCAGAACAAACACCAACAGAAATAATCAACGACGAACGACGACGACCACAACAAATGCTGAGGAAGTTGAACTTCGACTCACAGTAAACATGCAACAGAACTCTGTAACCATCCAAGCGGAGCCAGACGTCATGGATGAAATTCGGGAACTTATCGAAACTGAATGGGACCTACCAAGACCAACTGAAACGAGCAAAATGTATGTGCTCAAATATAGCGATCCGATCAAAATCAGAAACTTACTTCAAGAAATCCTTGGTGATGGTTCAACTGGTGGCGGCGGCGGAGCAGCACGAGGTGGCCAAAATCAGCGTGCTGATGTCACCCAAGCTATCAGTGGTGTTTATCGTTTTGAAGCATATCCAGACAAGAACGCCCTTCTCGTCTTATCAAAAACAGAGGAAAGTTTTGCATTCTTAGATTCAATCGTAGAATCACTTGACCAACCATCTGATGTGGGGCTCCCAAAAATAGTAGAACTCAAACACGCAAATGCTGTTGATTTAACCCAAGAACTCAACGCGTTGCTTTCTGCTCCGGGCGTCACTGCAACAATCGATGAGCCAGATACTGGACTCTCTGGCGAAGGTTTTGGAGATTCCGCAACATCTACAGACAATGAAACTGGTGGGCAGATGAGTTTTCCTTGGCAGCAAGGTGGAACGAATGCTGATGATCAATCGCCTGAATCATCGTTAATCTCTAAAATTCGTCTCGTGCCGATTGTCAGGCAAAATGCAATTGCTATTCTCGCTCCACCTGCGTATATGCAATCTATTGTTGATGTTATTTCTAGTTTCGATCGAGCAACTCGGCAAGTCATGATTTCTTCAACGATTGCATCGGTCACACTTACAGACGATCTCTCGCTCGGATTACGATGGGGCGCTGGGGTTACAGGAAATGCGAATACTGAAAACTCAATTGGTATAAACGGCGACTTAACTGGCCAAATTGATAATGTGTTAGGTGGTATTTTTGATGATCCGGGCGCTGTCTTTACTCTTGGCAGTGCGAATGTTGGGATTGCTCTTGACGCTTTGAATCAACTCACGAATGTTCGAATTATCCAACAACCGAAAACATTCACCTCCGACAACCAAGAATCCATCTTCTTCAATGGCTCGGAAATTCCTGTACAAACCGAGACGAGTACAACTGGTACTGGAATAGTCCAAGGCGGTTTTGATTATCGAGATGTCGGAGTTATGCTAAACGTTCGACCTCGCATTACATCAAATGGTGGTGTAGACCTTACAATCAATGTCGAACTTTCTGATCAAGTTGGAACTGGTGTAGGTGGCAATCCTATTTTCTCAAGAAGACAAGTCAGAAGCCAAGTACAACTCCAAGATGGCCAAACTGTTCTTATTGGAGGGATCTTAAAAGATAGAGAACAGAAGGTAAAAAAGAAGTTTCCACTGCTCGGAGATATTCCACTTATCGGCGCACTCTTCACATCTGTCGAGAACCAAACCATTCGAGAGGAACTTTTGGTATTCATCACGCCTGTAATCGTAAACGCATTTGACGACTCTGAAAATTACAATGTGGATTACTTAGAACGACTCAACGAAATTTCTTTACCCGTGGAAGAACAAGTCGAAAACATCAAGGAAGGCGATGACTTTCTTCAAAATCGACTTCGCAATCCCGGTGCAGATTTCAAATCTTCCGAATAGGGTGCAGAGTAACACCGTATGCAACATATCTGCTACAGACTGGCACTCGCAATCGGGCTACTCTTTGTTTTACAATCTTGCGGAAGTGCTCCTAAAGCAGAACCTTCTTTAGTAACTGAAGAGGATCGGCTCACTGCGATGACCGTCCTGAACCAAACAATCAAACCTGCGACTAACTCAACAACAACGACATCTACAGATATCGATTGGGTTGCCGGAATCCTTCCATGGGACCGATTTACACTACCTGTCATTTCACCAAATGGACTACACGCGGCAGTCCAACTTGGCACGCCCCCGTCTATGTCTTCATTGAGCGGAAGTGATCATTCCGAAATCGATTCAACAACAATTGAATTGCACATTCTTGATCCCATCCAAGGAAGAAGAATCGCGCCATTTCCCTTAGGCAAAGAAGGATTAATCCTTTGTCCTTCAGCAGATGACCACTGTGTCCTAGTTGAATCACCCAATGGCGAACAGGGAAGAGCTATTGGAAAGATAGATTGGGCAACTGGTAACCTTTCTTGGCTTGTAAACGATGAATGTTACAACATTTTTCCGACAATTAATTCTAGTGGTGAATTAGCGTGGTCAAGAAAAGATTCCACCGAAGATCGATATCACCTAGTAGTCAAAACAATTCGCGGACAGCGTACGATTGATGACGGGAAAAGCGACTGGATTTTGCCGAGATTTCTTGGAGATGATCGCCTTCGCGTATTTAGAATTCAAGAAGGTGCCTTACATCTTGTCGAACTCGATCTTCAATCAAGAGATCCACTCCTTACAGCAATCTCTCTTCCAATTCTTGAACAAGGAGCGACTCGTAAACTTGTTTGGCAGATTGCATCTACAACTCAAAACCCGTTCTGGCATCGAACACATGCTTTTTACCACCCTGTACTGCATAGAATGGTACTCTGGCTACCTAACAATAGTGTTGAGATGGTTCCTCTCGTTTCGGGTAGTATTGCTGCAACTCCTGCAATCGATAATACATGGCTTGTTTCTACCGACGATCGAATCCTGCGACAAAAAGTAGGTGACGAGGAGGGTATACATCTTAGACACAATTTAGCGATTCCAATTGCCACAACGTCTACTCAATGGACACATCTTCTGCTCATTCCAGAAGGCAATCGTCTTCAAGTACATGCGATAAACTTAGACGACTAAACCATCACAGAAACACCAAATGGGAATGACGCTTAACTATGTTGACCCTCATCTTGAATGTACGTCTTCGGTTTATAGAAATACGCCACACCAACAAATATGATTGCCGTTCCTAGCATCACCCAAGTAAAGAATGCAAAATACGCAGACCCATGCAAAATTGAATCCCCACCGATTTGCCACGTGATTTCGAAATTATGATTTTGTTTTACAGGGGTTGCATCTGGTTCTAGTTGATCTTCTTTTAAGAATTGTTCATACGTTGCTGTTGAATCTCCTCCAGCAATCGCATTCGACGCTTCGAACTTTGCTTTTTCAATCGATATCCAAGTATGTTCTGGGTGAAGTCCTGATAGCAAATCACTACTGTCACTGCCAGAGAGTAATTCTTGTTGTTGCTCAATACTGTGCGAAGTCACTTCCACTTCTGCTCGTACATCGTCAACGGTTAAAAAGAGTTCATCGGGTCCCTCGCTTGCAATTACAAAGTTGATTCTATTCACTAATTTGTAGTGGAGTGGCTTGCCCCATGGATCTTTCATTGATGAGAGTGCTTCTATTCCTTCATCTTCAAATGGTAATCGATCATGTTTGTCCCAGAACAATCCAATCTTTTCGATTGCATCGATGATTGCAGTTGTCTCACTTGACATAAGTGAGCGTCTTTCTAAGTCTGGAGCAAACCCTACACGAATATCATCACCCGAAATAGATTCTTCCCAACCCTTCAGCAACAATTCAAACCCGCCATCTTCAGTTTCTTGATATGTGATTCCCTTGGCTGATGCTTCCTTTTTTCGTTGAGTTGAGTCCGCTGAATCCTTTCTCCATTCAGCTACAAGTGATTTTACTTCGGAAAGTCCATCTGGAATCATAATGAATTGATTTACACCAGCAGTAAATAAGTTTCCAAGAGCAACGCTCATCAAGAATAACGCCATGATGACGGATTTCATTTTCTTGGGTGCCTGTGTATATGCGAATTCCAATCCTGTAATTGACACCATCACCTCAGCAGCAGTAAGAATTGCATACGCGAGTACTTGCCAAGCGATTGAGGGTCGTTGCCCTTCCTCAACCCAGCCCTGTAATATTCCAATGATCGAAAAACCCGCAACCATGACGAACAAACCAAGCGATATTTTTCGCATCGGTGTGAGTTTCCACACAGAATTAATAAGCGGATAGACAACAAATTGGAACAGAGGAATGTAAATCAAAATCATGATTGGATTCACTGCTTGAATTTGCGAAGAAAGCCAATCGATTCCAAGCCAGCGACGATCTAAATCTTCTGCTTGTAGCACCCAAGAAGAACCCGTTTGATCGAAAAGTGCCCAGAAGACAGCGATAAATACAAAAATAATGGCAAGTTTTGCCATTGCTGAAAGACCAACGCCACTAAATGTTTCTTTAAACCACTCTTTGCCACCAGCAGGAATATGGATGAAGACGTTTCTACCCATCCAGAAAGCAATCGTTGCAATGCCCATTAATACTCCCGGAACACCAAACGCCCAGTGTGGTCCATACCATTCCAATAACCATGGAGTGAGTAATGTTGACAAAAATGCCCCTGTATTAATAGCAAAGTAAAACCATCCGAATACTCTCTCGAGTAAAAGAGCATTTTGTTTTCCGAATTGATCACCAACGTGTGCAGTTACGCATGGTTTGATTCCACCTGAGCCAACAGAAATTAATATGAGACCAATTGCCAATACGATTCCCGGCGACAAGTCCATCCATACAGATGAGCCCATCATGGCTAGTACGCCATGACCAGCACAATACACTGTACTTAGAATCATAATTGTGAGATATTTTCCAAGGACGATATCAGCAAGAAGGGCTCCAAAGATTGGAAAAAAGTAGACCGCAGTGGTAAAGAGATGATAATTTTTCATCGCAACTGGGTCAGACATCGCTTCTCCCCCAGCCCCTGGCAACATAAACAGATACTGCGTCATAAAAATGACGAGAATTCCCTTCATCCCATAAAAACTAAACCGTTCTGCAGCTTCATTGCCAATGATGTACGGAATGCCCTTGGGCATTGAAGTACTAGGTACTGGGGCGGTTAAGTATTTTTTGGGCATGTGGAGATTCTCGCTTTCATTACACTGTCTTTAATTTTTTACAAAACGCATCTGTTTTGTATCTTTGGTTACGCCCGGAAATTGAAGCACTCTATTGTGCATTGCAACGTACACTCCCGAGGGAACAAGTTGTACTGCTGTAAAAGATTCTACAAGATTTTGTAGTGCATCTGTATTTCTCATAATCCAAGGTCGCATTGCTCCAGTAAGAATACATGGCTTTTCTAATCTAGGATATAGTTCTATGATTTGGTTACCAGTCTCAGCAAGCGTATCGGTGCCATGAATGACAATCACGCCATCATTCAAGAAGGATTGATCGTGTACACAGTTTGCAATCTCGATGTGATTTTCCTTGGTCATTTCACTACTATCTTTGTTCATTAATTGGACTCGATGAATTTTGACTCCATCAAGTTGCAATGAACTGAGCATTAATTCAAGCACAGACAAACCGTTGGCAAGAATCCCTTCTTGTTCATCGTATGTTTTTTCAATAGTGCCACCTGTCGAAATCAACGCGACAGAAAAAAAATCGTTCAAGGTACTTACTCCACTATGACCAAACAAGGGATTCGATTCGTTTCTTCGGCCAAACAAGACTCTGCGTTGCACGCTTGCCAAGTAATCGAAACTGAAATAGGGCTATTTGCATTTTCAGCAACTGAGATTTCGATTGGAATAATTACAGAACCACCGTACACTTCAACTTCCTCTCCTGCAGACACCATTGTTTCTCCCTCGGGCCAAGTCACCGAGAGTGATACATTTTCGTCCAGGGTTTGAACTGTCAACGGAATGGCATACTCATGATTTGGAGTATTTGAATTAACATGCCAGCCATTTGCAAACCTAAGTTTTACATTCAGAACTCCACTGCCACCACTTGGAATGGTTAATTCTTTTGGTTCACAACTCATACGAACGGGTGAAGGGTTTGCCATTGTCACTTCAAATTCTTCATCGAATTGTTCTGGATAAAGTTCTATCAAAGAGTGTAGCCCTTGGGTTGCAACAACAGCTGCAAGAGGAACCGAACTAATCAACTGACTTTCAGAATCGAGGGTTGCCATCGCATCAGATTGATAACGAGCGTCATTGGTAAATTCAGCAAGTTCAATTTGGTCCATTAAAATTAAAGACGTTGCCGCAGGCATAGCGCCGTCTGAAAGCGCACGCGTTCGTACAAATAAATCCGATTGTCCTTCTTCAGTGTCATACCAACCTTCACCCTTTACATAAAACAAAGATTTTGCTTTCTCGTAAAGTTGAATTGCAGCATCCAGCGAATGCTGTGATTGATTCGCGCGGTAAATTGCAAGAAGTCCCCGAATAAGGGAACTGTAGTCAACAAGAAATGCCTCAGAACCACCTTTGCCATTTCGCCATGTTCTAAGTAATTTTCCTGAATCTGTTTTCATGTTCTTGAGAATAAAATCTGCTGCCAGTTCTGCCCGTTTAATCCATGTTGGATTTGCCAAAATTCGTCCAGCATCTGCATATCCTTTAATCATCACACCATTCCATGCTGTGATAACTTTATCATCAGTTGAGGGTTGATCTCGCTTATCTCTTGCATTCAACAATGCGGCATCGATGGCATCGATTTTGTTCTGTAATTCGTTGTACGTCAATCCATACTTTGAAGCAAGCTCATCGGGATGATCCGTAAGGAAAAGAACGTTTGTTGCAGGGACTTCTGGGTGATGTGGATCTTGAAAATTCGTCCCTTGGTCGACCCCATAGATTGAAAGTGTAAACTCTAGTTCATCTTCGATTCCTGCATCTGTCAACACTTCTGCAATTTCATTTTTTCGCCATAGGTACGTTTCACCCTCAAGATGATTTGACTCAGCATCTTGAGCAGATAAGAAGCCACCTTCTTGAAGACTCAACTCTCTATCCACATATTCAAGAGTTTCTTCGATGACTTTGGCATACGTAGGATTTCCAGTTTTTTCATATGCTTGTGCATACGTTGAAACAAGTTGCCCATTGTCGTACAACATTTTTTCGAAATGTGGAACAAGCCATTTGCTGTCGGTGCTGTACCGATGAAATCCACCTCCAACTTGGTCATACATTCCACCCATAAGCATTTGATCTAGGGTATTGATCACTGCCTTTCTAACTTGTGGAATGTCCCAACCAGTACTCATTAAGAAATCTGAGTAAATTGGCATAGGAAATTTTGGTGCATTTGAAAAACCACCACGGTCTTTGTCATACCTAGAAAGCAAGGTGGATACGCCTTTCTCAATCGCTTTTGAATTAAGAGGAACTGGCTCTTGAATTGTCGTCAATCTGTTTGCAACTGCATTTCCAACGAGGTTCGCTTGTTTCATTACTCCTGCATGATCGTCGTTCCATTTTTCCGTAATGAAATTCATTGTCGAGATAAACCCCCGTCGCCCACCCGAACTATTTTTAGGGAAATATGTCCCCCCAAAAAATGGTTGGAGTTGTTCTGGTTCAAGGAAGATAGAAATCGGCCAGCCACCTCGACCTCGAGTAATCATCTGGATTGCAGTCATATAGATTTCATCTACATCTGGTCGTTCTTCCCGATCGACTTTAATCGCGATAAAATCCTTGTTCAATACATCTGCAACTTCTTGGTCTTCAAAACTTTCACGCTCCATCACATGACACCAGTAACACGTTGAATATCCAATACTTAGAAAGATTGG
>CAZRPZ010000023.1:0-9835 GCA_964602215.1 uncultured Isosphaeraceae bacterium
GCCCGGTAGACGCAAGCGCCGTACCGAGCCCTTTCGGGGGTAATTTTGTTGTGGGTTTATTATAACCAAAAACTAATAGATTTTTCAAATATATGTTATTTTTCGTTTTATCTTGATAAATATCCTCAAAAAATGGTGATATCGAAGTCGATTCTCAACATTACTGCCTTAAGGCGGCGGTGATTGCGATGGCCAAGGCATCGGCAACATCTGGTGGTTCTGGATATTCGGAAAGTTGTAAGGTGTTTGCTACAGCTTGTTGCATTTGAGATTTCGTTGCTCTGCCATTTCCAGAAATTGATTTTTTAATTTCTGCGGGTGTTAGTTCTACGAGTGGAAGAGCTGCTTGCTCTCCAGCAAGTAAGATCACCCCTCGGGCATATCCAAGTACAGTTGCCGTTGCGACTTGTCTTTCATGAGTAAAAATAGTTTCGACTGCGAGCAAATCTGGTTTTAACTCAGAAATGACTTGTTGTACTTCTTTATACAACTCAGCAAGTCTATAAGACACACTTTCTTTCGTTTGTAGTTTTACTGCTCCTGCCTCAACAACAGTAGGAAGATTTGAAGATCGATCTAAATCTATGCAGCCATATCCTGCGATGCGAAGACCAGGGTCTATGCCCAATACTCTCATGTTCTTGTGGTATCCGAATCAATTTCACCATCTTTTAAATGGATAATTCTCTGGCACCTGTTTCCAATTTGTTCATCATGAGTCACAACTATCGTCGTCAACCCCTCCCTCTGTAACTCATCAAATAAGAGAAGGACGTCTTCTCCTGTTTCAGAATCTAAATTCCCAGTTGGTTCATCAGCTAGCAGGATAGATGGTTTAGTCACAAGCGCTCTCGCTATGGCGGCTCGTTGTTGTTGGCCGCCTGAAAGTTCACTTGGTTTATGTCCTACTCGATCTGCCAGACCTACACGCTCAAGAATCACATTAGTTCGTTCTTCACGTTGGGCTGGGTGGATGCCTTGGTAGTACAAAGGAACCTCCACATTTTCAGCAATTGACAATTGGGGAATAAGGTTGAACGATTGAAATACAAAACCGATTTCTTGTCCACGAATTGTTGATAACTCTCGGTCATCTAGGGTTGCAATATTTTTTCCATCAAGTTCATATACACCCTCAGTTGGCTGATCAAGGCACCCAAGAATGTTCATTAGGGTGCTCTTGCCAGAGCCGGATGCACCCATAACTGCTACAGATTGACCTTTTGGTACATCAAAATCAATTCCTCGAAGGGCTTGAACGAGGATTGAGCCATCGGGCTTATAGTAGATTCGCTTGATTTTGCGAAGTTTTACGACTGAATCAACTTGAGCCATGGCTACATCCTACGCTCTGCTTTACACTTAGTGTATGCCTTCAGAAACATTTGAAACCTTTGCTGCTACTTTCAACGTAATTCCAGTTGTAAAGCGAATTATGGCAGACCATCTGAGCCCTGTCTTAGCATATCGAAGACTTGTCGCAGCGGATAATCGAACCGCTCCTAGTTTTCTATTTGAGTCTGTAGAAAATGGAGATGAAGTGGGGCGTTTTTCCTTTTTAGGCGCCGACCCATCTTTAGAAATCATCGCTTATGAAAATAAGGTGACAATTCGAAATTTGTTAGAAGGTACCCAAGAATCGCAAGAATGTGAGAACCCACTTCAACTTGTCCGCGAACTCTCGGAAAAGTGGATTGTCTCACCACCAATCGCGGTGGGAGAATTGCTGCTACCTACTTTTATTGGTGGTTGGGTTGGGTTTGCTGGGTATGATTCATCACGATATTCAGAACCAGTGGTATTGCCCTTCGATAATGCCCCTGAAGATGATCGAAACCTTCCAGATTTGCACTTTGCACTCTACCAAACAGTTGTTGTGTTTGACCATGTAGCAAAAATTGCGCATGTAATTCACAATGCATTTCATAATTCAAATGAGGATTCAAAGTCTGCTTGGATAGAAGCGAATATTGAACTTGATCGTGTTTCGACATTATTGCAAGAAGACGGCACGAACATCCCCGTAGGGTCAATAGATATCAATCTACATGAACAGCCACTTCTTCCAGATACGTCAAATATGTCTAAGGAAACATTTAAGCAAGCAGTTGATTCGTGTAGAACGTATATTTCAGAGGGCGATGCTTTTCAAATTGTCATATCCCAACGGTTTGAACAAAGAACAAAAGTTGATCCTTTTGAAATCTATCGCGCCTTGAGAATAGTGAACCCAAGCCCCTATATGATTTACTTACAAGCAGAGGGATGTATTTTGGTTGCCTCAAGTCCAGAAATTTTATGTAGGTGCCGAGACAAACATGTAACAAGTCGCCCATTAGCAGGGACCAGAAAAAGAGGAAAAACTGTACAAGAAGACGCTGAGTTGGAAACCGAACTTCTATCAGACGAAAAAGAAAAATCAGAGCATGTGATGCTTGTCGATCTTGGAAGAAATGATTTAGGCACAGTATGTGATTTAGGTTCTATCGAAATTGAAAGTATTATGGATATCGAACGGTATAGCCATGTGATGCATTTGAGTTCAACGGTTGTTGGAAGACTGGAAGATGGCAAAGATTCTTGGGATGCGTTGGCTGCAACTCTACCTGTAGGTACTGTAAGTGGCGCTCCTAAAATTCGTGCAATGCAAATTATTGACGAGTTGGAACCCACAAAACGTGGTCCGTATGCTGGTGGAATTGGAATGATTGGATTTAATGGCGATATGGATATGGCTATAGCATTGCGAACAATGGTTATCCCAACGGCTGAGAAAAGTGATGAAGGATGGAGAATTGATATTCAAGCAGGTGCTGGAGTTGTAATTGACTCAAACCCAGAATCTGAATGGAAAGAGACAACAAACAAAGCTGCTGGGCTAGCAAAAGCAATTGATCTTGCAGAAACAGCATTTTTGCAATCTTAATTGTGTCATTGGGTAAAATACACGCATGGCAATGAAAGCGAAGTCGTTTTGGAGACGTAAAAGTACTTGGATTTTCATTGCCATCGTTCTATTTCCATTCGTATGTGTTTTTTTTCTAACTAGATCATTCTTGCTATCACCGATTATTGGATCCTCACTCAGTGGAATACTAGACACAGATGTAAAAGTCCAAGGGGCACATTGGAATTGGGACGGAACTGTGGATATGGACGAAGTCGTTCTGCATGCCGAAGGAATCGAAGGGCTCGCTGCAGATGTAGTGTCAATTCATGATGTTAAAATCGAGTTAAAATCTGCATTACCAATTTTTGATTTTGAAATTATTGGCATTGAAATAGATTCAATACATGTGCGACTTGCAGAATCAATTCAGCACGCGGGCGAGTTTAATTTTTCAAAATTGTTTTCTTTGCAAGATAAATCCAACAATAGCAGGGAATCAGAGTTAATAGACGAATCCCAAGCAAGTGTAGCACCACGGGTGTCTTTACAAAAGTTTATTGTTGAAACTGGCGTTATGAATTCAGGCAATTGGTCTGTTGAGAATTCTGAAGAATTTTCGATAGAGAGCACAACTTACGATGACTCAAAAACTGTTCTTCATCTAGTGGACCAGCAAGATTCTTTAGACCTTAAAGTTGAAATAACTGCTCACCCTCTTGAAGTTGTTGCAGAAATAGATGATGTGCGGCTTGACCACTCTATATTTAAGTTGCTTCCTAGGACTGCAAAGACGTGGTGTGAAGAAACACAATTGCGCGGTGGGGTCAAGACACTTGATGTCTCATGGAATACAGATCAAGGAATACAGTTAACCGCTCTTGTCGAGGACATTAAATTCCAACTTCCAGAGAAGCATGGTGTCCCTTGGGCTGTGTACAAAAATGGTGTTGTAAAAGAGATTCATGGTGACGCTTCGCTAGATGTTTCACATGGGATAATCATCTACGACGACAAGCAGGTCCTATTGAAAGAAATTCGAGGATTACTTGTTCCCCCACAACAAGATATAGGTCGTCCGTTGGACTTTTCTGCAGAAATGAAAATTTATAATTTTGAAAGTGTCGGCGACAAGAAAGGTGAAGAATGGATGGATTCAATGTTGTCCCAATCGCCTTTTAAGGCCACTTTTACAATTAATCACTTCACCCCATCAAAAGTTCATCCGGGAGAAGTATGCGTGCCACTTGCAGCTGCGCAAATATTTAAGCTCTTCAATTTAGAAAACTGGGAAATGAATGCCAAAGTTTCTGTTGCCCGCGCAGAACATGGCAAAGATATTGAAGTGGTAGGCGATTTGCTTATCGAAGGCGCAACTGGGTTTTATGAGGGATTTCCTTACCTTCTAAATGATGTAAAAACACTAATAAAATTCAAACAAAGTAAAGCAAATATTGTGTATCTCACTGCAGTGGGTAGTGAAGGTGCTCCAGTACATATTAGCGGAGAAGTAATCACAGAGGCCGACTATTTATCTGTTGATTTGAATCTTGATGCGGAGAATGCCCCCTTAGATGAGAAGTTACATGACGCAGTTTCAGAACAAATTGCAACAGTAATGGATCGTTTGCTAGACGTTGAAGCATATGAACGAGTTATTGATTCGCTAAACCAAAAAGAAGGGGAAGAATTTCAGTTAGGTGGAACAATTGACTTAGATTTAAAAATCGAACATGACAGTCGTGAAGGAGATGACACAAAACTATCTGGAACAATTGATTTTGAGAATGTCGGAATTGTTCATGGAGAATTTCCATATCCTGTTTTGTTGCGTTCCGGCAAACTCTCTCTGGACCCAAAGGGATTGCATGTGCCAGACGAATCAGTCGTGAAATTTAAAGGCAGTGGGGGAGGGAAAGGTGCAATCGCGGGTTCTATTCTTTTCCGCGAAGATGGCAGCACTGTGCCAATTTTGGCAATCGAATTACAGAACGAGTGGGTAACGGCTTCATTGGTCGAGGCCGCGTCGGATTCAGCAGGAGATGCGTACAAGGTAGCTGCGGATGTCTTAAGTGGATTGGGGTTGTCTTCAATGTTAAATTTGAATGGAACGGTAGTAGGGAATGATGATGGAAAAATAAATACCAAATTCGATATCCAGATTAAGGACGGAGTTTCAGTTCCGAATGCGAGGTTAGCAGAAGCAATTCACGTGTCTGGCCCATTTTGGCCAGAGGATTTTGAGTTTACAGGGGTAGAGGCAAAGATTCATTTTGAAAATGGAGCAGTCTCAATGAGTGGAGTAACTTGCCAATGTGGGGATGGCTCTCTTGAGGCTTCTATGTCTATTGACAAGGGAGAATTTGATTTGGATATCAGAGGACAGAACATCCCGTTTAGTTCTCGACTTGTGGAAGTTCTACCTAGTTCGTCTTCAGAAAAATTATCAGAAGCATGGCAATGGCTTGAACCATCGGGGTTCATGGATGCAGTCATTCGCATGTCACATAAAGATGATAATTCTACTCTGCGAATGGAAATAGAACCAAAAGAGCTGAATGTGTCAGCTGTTGGACGTAAGAATGAACTCATACTTAAGAGCGGTGCAATTATTGTTGAGGGAACAAATTTATTTTTGAACGGTTTGAATTTCACAATTTTTGAAGATAAAAAATCTCAAGGTGTTTTAGAAATTGATGGCGAAGTGCATGGGGAAGAAGCAATTTTTGGGTACTCAATTAATTCAACGTGGGATGATGTATCCATTGACTCGCCATTAACCCGCGCAATAACTGGTATTGTTGGAGGTGAGAAAGGTGTTAAATATTTCGATTCAATTCAACCATCCGGTCACGCTAGTGCGGCTCTAACAGCAGATGGGGATGGAAGCGAATTATCGTACAACATCGAACTCATTCCATCAGAATTATCTGCAACGTTTAATGACCGTAGAGCAGTTGCTGTTTTTGATAATTTGAAAGATTCAAGTGATAACGTCATCCGTTTTAATAATGAGGGAATTCATTTCGATCACTTAAGAGGAGAGTTAGGGAGTGGCGGATTTTCATTAAATGGAAAGATTTCCTCTACAAAGCAGATTAATGGTATTTTTGATTTAACTTGGATTGGGCCTACAGGTGATGAAAGTCTATTTGCAATTTTGCCGAGTGCAGTTGGAGATACACTTGTTGCAATTAAAATGAAGGAAGGGCAAGGCGTATTGCCAAACGGCAAACTTACATTCGAGGGAGATTCATGGGAAGAATTAGATGTCACATTTTTGGGTGATATTTCGTATGAAGCGTGTTCAATCGATGTTGGCATGCCTTTGGAACAAATTCATGGTGTGACACATGTCTCCGGAACATATAGCAAGGAGCATCTCAATACACTAGAGTTGTCGATTGCATTTGATGAACTAACTACTTTAGGTCGCGTCATCTCTGATGTAACTGGCAGTTTAGAATTTGACCCTAGTGAAAGGCGATTTATTTTTGAAGAGTTGCGAGGCGAAACATCTACCGGAAGTGTTACAGTAGAGGGTTGGATTTCTATACAAGAAGCAAAAGAATACGAAATTGAAATATTGGTTGCAGGTGTTGAGTTGGCAAATGATAAAAAAGAAGATGAAACTGAAAATATCGTTGCTTCACTTGAAGGCGACTTGAATGGATGGATTTCTATAGCAGGAAATCGTGGAGATGTACAATCAAGGAGAGGGGTTGGTAAGATTCAGGTTGAAAATGGGCACCTCGAAATTGCTCCATTTTCCTTAGCGACAATGAGAGTGTTTCAACTATCACTTCCAACAGCTTCCACTATTTCTGGTGCAGATATTAATCTTTATATCGATGGGGATCAGATTATCCTTGAAGATATATCCCTTCGAAGCAATGAATCAGATATTTCAAATTTTGTTATAGAAGGAGAAGGCACAATTGATTTTGAAACGTTTCAACTCAATGCTCGGCTCCACCCAAGAGCAGGGTTGCCAATCATCAGAGACATTGCAGGTGCATTCAATGACCAACTCTACTCTATAGATGTGAAAGGTGATTTGCTTGATCCAGAAGTCTCATTTGTTCCATTACCTTTCCTGTCTCCGCAAAAGTAGTAAGGAAGAGAGTTACAATGCAAAGATGACTTCAAAGAACGAATTACAAGACAAGATTTTCGAGTTGGTCTCGCTTTCATGTGAACATAAGGAGGATGACATTCGCCATGACATGATTCTTCAGATGATCGTTGCATGCTTAAAAATGGGGAATGAAGGTCACGACTCTGGACAAATTAAATTGGTCACTCACGCATTGAAAGAAATGAGGTATGCGTACCAAGTTTTTAATAGATATATTGGCATACGCAAAGTATCAATCTATGGGTCAGCTAGAACTCCCGAAGATGAGCCCGATTACATCGCTGCAGTAGAATTTGGACGGTTAATGGCCGAATCTAACTGGATGGCAATTACAGGTGCAGGGGATGGAATTATGAAGGCGGGGCACGAGGGTCCGCAAAGAGAAGCCAGCTTTGGCTTGGCAATTAGACTTCCATTCGAAACGACTGCAAATACTATTATTGAAGGCGATCCTAAACTGATTAATTTCAGGTACTTCTTTACTCGGAAATTAATGTTTATGACACATTCTGATGCAGTTGTTGCATGCCCAGGTGGATTTGGAACCCAAGATGAATTGTTTGAAGCATTAACCCTTGTGCAGACAGGGAAATCAAACATGATTCCAATTGTCATGATTGCTGGAGAGAATAATGATTATTGGAAGAATTGGGCTGAGCATGTACACGTTGATTTACTTGGGCACAGCATGATTAGTGAAGAAGATGAATCCTTATTTCATGTGGCATCGTCCCCCCAAGATGGGGTGGATCATATTTTGCAGTTTTATAAAATTTATCACTCAAGTAGATATGTACGTAGTGATTATGTGATTCGCGTAAATCAAAAACTCACAGATGAATCAATCCATAAATTAAATGAATCCTTTTCAGACATCATCAGAAGCGGGAAAATTACTCAATCTGGACCTCTGCCCGCTGAGAAAGACCATCTTGAATTACCAAGAGTTGTTGTTCCTCATACTCGGAGGTCATACGGAAGAATCCGACAACTCATTGACATGGTGAACACATGCGAAACCGTCTGAACGTGTCATTCTTAACAATTTGCATGTTTTTCTTAGGATGTTCATTACCACAAGGCACGAGCACCGTTGTTACATTAAACACGGGAGTTTTGAATCCCGCTGCTGATGGAATCTCGGTTGTTCGTTATGAAATAAGTCCGAATGGTTCTGATGTTGTAGAAAAACTACAACAATTCGGCGATCCATTGTTTGATGAAGAATTTCAAGACCGAGTCTTTCAAGAAGGAATTCAAATCCGAAAAATTTCAGTCATCGATTTGCCAGCAATCATTTCATCTGTCGGAGAAATTAATCATGAATCATCAGTATGGCACGGTCAAATTTTAAAGTGGCGAGATTTGCATCAGCGTCAGATTGACCCAAAAGGCATGTTGATCTCTCAGCAAGGGACTCAGTATTTTGTTCAACGTGGTTTTCTTTCACTCCTCAGTAGAAGTTGGTTAATAGAAAAAGAAAATGGTTTGCATATCTACGTACAATGCGTTCCTACATGGCATATTCCAAGAGAACAATCACCTATTGTTGGACAACAAAATCGGCCAATTGAGAGCAAGATTTTTGAAGAACTCGAGTTTGAAACTCTTCTTCGAGACGAAGAAGCAATTATCGTTGCTGTGGAATTAGTTAGCCCAAAACTAGAGCAAGGACCTCAATCTGGGGGACCACCAGCAGTTAGGTTGGGTGAAGCCCTGCTTGGAGGACCAGTTGAAGAAGATATTGTGCAATTTCTTGTGATTGAAGCCAACATCATGCCTCGGGGCTGAAACTGTAGAATACGCGTCTTATGGAGTCTAGCGACCAAATCACACACGAGGAAGAACACACTCCACGCCGTCGGAGGGTTCTGCCACCTCAACGAGTATGGCCTCTGCTCTTTACCCTTGGGAATTTAGTTTCTGGTTTTGCAGCAATTCACTATGCGTACAAAGGACCCGATTGGCATGGACCATGGGGGTGGACTGGTCTAACGATGGCAGGAGCACTCATATTTTTAGGAATGTTCCTTGATAGTATTGATGGTTCTGTTGCACGGCTTACTCGAAGTGTGACTGAATTGGGAGCAACATTAGATTCTCTCTCTGATTTGGTAACTTGTGGTGTCGCACCTGCTGTGATGGTTTTATCTTTAGTGGCTGGGTACCTTGGTGAAGATGGTCAGTTGACTTTACTTGGTCCAGACGCAGATCTTCCATGGGGAAAAGTTGTATGGGGAGTCGCCGCTGTGTATGTTTGTTGCACTGCACTACGGCTCGCTCGATTCACAGTTGAAACACAACCAGAGAAAGGACCAAATGATCACATAGCGTTCAGTGGAATGCCTTCTCCCGGTGCTGCTGGTTTAATAGCAGCAATTATTCTGTTGCATCAACACATTCTTGCAGGTGGTGGCGATGCAATCTGGATTGGCAGGGCGTATGCATTTGGTGTTCCGATGGTAATGCTCCTTTGTGCAATTGCAATGGTTTCAACTATTCCTTACGATCATTTCGTCAATAGATATTTAGGCAAACCCCAATCATTCCGATTTATAGCTTTCTTAGTCATCATTTTATTCTTATGTATGTGGTGGTTCCAAGAAACTGTTGCACTTGGCTTTATTGTGTACGCAGTAACCGGACCAGTTCATGTGATAAAAAGTCGCAGGGCACAAAAGGTTGAATCATTATGAGTTCGCTTGTAAAAACTCGATTTGCTCCAAGTCCCACAGGCCATCTTCATGTTGGTGGTGCTCGTACAGCGATATATTGCTGGGCATTTGCAAGAGCAAACAGTGGGAAGTTTT
>CAZRPZ010000024.1:0-7440 GCA_964602215.1 uncultured Isosphaeraceae bacterium
AAGCAGGATGAGTTGGCAAACTTTGAACTTGCAACGCAATTTCCTTGCGTTCCAGTGGGTTTGCTAAACGAATTCGAGGGTCCCAGTTAGGATGTGTCTTTAACCATTCACGTGCGGCTGGATCAAAACTTTCCATTGCAATCTCTGGAAGTAACTTATGCCACGCGCGTGTCCAACCACTGACGAACGCTTCATCCATAACAATGTCTGCATCAAGAATACGACCAGTTTCTGGGTCAACCCTGCTTGGCCCAATTGCAAAACCCATGTCTGCATTCGTCCAAAGAATAAAGTTATAACGAGCATCTTCAGGATCTTTTTCCATGTGCGATCCGGTTGAGGAGTCTTGTTGATAGACCTCGATTGCGTTTACGATTCCAATTTGTTCGTATGCTCTGTTCCATTCAAGAACACCGTCTCGTACCCACCTTCGATACCGAACAGGAATAGTGTGTTCTAAGTAAAAAACAATTGGCTGTTTTGGGGGGCTCATCTTGAGTGATGGATCAGCTTTTTCAAGTTGCCATCGGTTGACATACCTTACCCATGGATCATCATTCGATGCGTCACCAATATCTTTATATGTCGTTGAGAAATATCCAATTCGGTGATCTGCAACTCTGGGTTGGTATCCAGTATTTTGCTCAACTGTGCGAATGGAATATGAAAGTGTGCCAAATTGCCCTCCGCTAAGTGGGAGTTCAAAAGTTAACTCTACATTCGATGGGAAACTTTTTGCTTTAGTGAGTGTTGCTAAATCGGTTCTAGCACCCCGCGATTGTGACCCAAAAAAGTTTGACGCACCATGCAAAAACAAACTTGTTCCGTCGATCACTGGCCCTCCATTTGGCCCTTCGGTAATAATTGGTACATCGAGAACAACTCGATCGGTAAATACACGTTCATAGCCACTTTGAGATTGTGAGTCTCCAGTTGTTTTTACTTCAAGATTGGGTTGCACTAACACAAGTTGATCATGGATTCGTGTCCAATATCCATATACATCACCTAACTGAACACCTGAATAACCAATACCACTTGAAACGGTGTACGCAATGAGAATCGGCTGCCCTTCAAAGCTGGGCGGAAGTTCAATTAACAATTGATCATCTTCGTTGCGATACAGCGTATACATTCCACCTTGACCATCAACGGATGAAACAACTGCATCGTAACCATCAGCTACTGAATCAAATGGAGGTAATCCGTCCTCAGATTGACCCATGCCAATCATTCCGAAGTTTGGTCTTTCGGTCGGATTGGCGGGCTCTGTTGTAGGAACTAAAGCGAGTGTGAGAGCGATCGTTAATTGGGTAAACATAGTACTTCCTTACGAGGGGTATTCCTCTGTGGTTCTAACATCGGAAAGACGATTCTAATGTGAATAACCCCAGAAATGCCACCGAGTTATCGGGCTTTTTTCCAAAATAGGGCTAACGCCACAATAGCGACTACCAAAATAGCAATTACAACGTAAATTA
Organism: uncultured Isosphaeraceae bacterium; assembly: GCA_964602215.1. Classification (GTDB taxonomy): domain Bacteria; phylum Planctomycetota; class Phycisphaerae; order Phycisphaerales; family SM1A02. The sequence continues at coordinate 1,482 of CAZRPZ010000024.1, forward strand.
TTGTACTAAAGGCACTTCCATTTGTAGTTGGCGCAATTTGAAGAGATGCAAGACCAACAATTGGCCCGACCATATATCCACCCCCAATAAATGCCTCGTGTTTTCCCCCTGCATCCACCTTTGCCCGTCCAACTGCCATCGCGTAATAAAGTGCAGCATAATAAGTTACGCCCATTCCAGCACCGAATAATACCAATCCAAAGATGAGTGAAAATAGCCCCCAACCACTCAAAATGAGAATAAATCCGAATGTCATGGAAACAAGTGACCCCCAAAGTACCGACCACTTCCCATGCCATCCGGTGTCTGACACTTGGTGTCTGACACTAGGTGTTTGACACCGATCAAAACGCCACATCACCGCTGTTGCAATAACACGAGCACCCATCCAAATCGAGACAACCGGAGTTTGCCAGAAGATATCGATTGCTATACCAGCAAGTATGTATGGCAACAATGGTGCGAGGAGCCCATTAATGACGTAACTCAGTGGCAATAATACACGTGCACCTTGGAGTAATCCTTGATATCCATCGGGGACGTGTTCAATCGATTTTTCTTCCTCATGTACGTGTGGATTTTTTGAATACCAAGGTAATACCCCAATAGCAATGAGATTCATGGCTCCCAAAGCAACAATAACCATTGAAGCGGAATCTTCCATAAACGGTGCCATTGCAATCATGACACCAGCTACAGCAATCATCCACACAAGATTCCACCAGCCGATTGCACGTCGCATTTCTGCACCATGTCTTCCAGCAACCAAATAGCTTTCAACAATTGGCCACAGCCACGCGCTACAGAAACCAGACACCCCACCAGCAATCCACATCACAGATGGGCTTGAAATAAATAAAGGTAGGGAGCAAGCAACTGTAACTGTTGCGAGCAGCAAACCAATGATTGTGCGCAAAGAAACAATTGGTCGAAGCAATCGAGTGCATACCCCAGATGTAAGTGCACCCGTCACATAAACAATTCCAATCAGTAGATAGAGTGCTAAGTTTTCACTTTCGCTAAAACTGTAATCACGCTTTGCAATGAATGGCAAGCCATTCCATATAACACTTGTGCCGGTTGATGCTAAGCCCGTTAAGACGAGCGTTGCGGTCAGTGATGTGCGATTATTGGGCAGATGGTTCACTCGCGACTTGGTAATTAGGTGCTTCTTTAATAATTTGGATATCGTGTGGATGGCTCTCGATGAGTGATGCCCCACTTACCCTAACAAACGTCGCTTGGTTACGCAATTTGGTAATATTTTCTGTGCCACAATATCCCATTGCTGCACGAAGACCACCAACCATCTGATACACAAAATCTCCAAGTGGTCCCCTATACGGAACCCGACCTTCAACGCCTTCGGGCACGTATTTCTTTGTATTCGTAACATTTGCTTGGCTATATCTATCCGCAGAGCCAGAACCCATTGCACCTTCGCTACCCATTCCACGATACGTTTTAAATCTTCTACCGCGATGTAGGATGAGTTCGCCGGGACTCTCGTCTAGCCCTGCAAAAAGTGAACCTAGCATCACCGCGCTTGCGCCTGCTGCTATTGCTTTCCCAATATCACCGCTTTGACGAATACCGCCATCTGCAATGACTGGGACGTTTGATTTATCTGCTGCTTTACATGCGTTTACGATAGCGGTAAGTTGAGGAACACCAACACCACTGACTATTCTAGTCGTGCAAATTGAACCGGGTCCAATACCAACTTTAACAGCATCGGCTCCTGCTTCAATGAGCGCTTTCGCACCCTCTTGAGTAGCAATATTTCCAGCGATCACATCAATGTCCCATCGTTTCTTTATTTCTCGAATTGTTTCTAAGACATTTGTAGAGTGACCATGAGCAGTGTCAACAACAACGACGTCTACTTCTGCTTGAATTAATGCTTCAACTCTATCATATTGATGTACACCAACTGCTGCTCCTACACGAAGCCGCCCTCGACTATCTCTGCACGCTTTTGGATGGCGCCTAATATTGTCGATGTCACGCATCGTGACCAAACCACACAGATGATTTGATTCATCTACAAGAATCAATTTTTCAACGCGAGCACGAACCATCATCGCTTCTGCTTCTTCAAGTGAAGTATTCATCCCGCTATTGACCAAATTTTTTGATGTCATTAATTCACCAACTAATTGATCGCTCGAATCAACAAATTTCATATCGCGGCGAGTCAGAATCCCAACGACTTCACCATTTCTGCTTCCATCGAGAGTGACTGGAAATCCAGAGACATTCTGCTCAGCCATTAACTCGGTTGCTTTTGCAATAGAGTCTTCGGGACTTAAGGTAATAGGATCAGTGATGACTCCATTTTCCGACCGTTTCACCTTCTCAACTTCAAGTGCTTGAATATGGGGTGGCATATTTTTATGTACGAAGCCAATCCCGCCTTCTTGAGCGAGGGCTATTGCCAAGGCAGATTCTGTAACCGTGTCCATCGGTGCAGAAATCAGTGGGATATTCAATTCGATACGGTCGGTAAGCCGAGTAGACGTATCCGTAGCATCTGGAGTGACGTCACTGAGCCGTGGAACAAGTAAAACATCATCAAATGTGACTGCCTCTGTGATGTTCAACTTTTCCATCTGTCAAGGATACCCGTTTTAAGACTAGGAATCAACCCTTTTACCGTGAGGAACCGCCCTCAATATGCTACTCTGTCCACTTATTCTCCCCCATTTAAAGAAAACAAAAAAGAAGAGTACTACCATTGAGCCATAGAGAAGAAGATTTAGCACCTGACCCCGTTTCGCACGATCTTGGAACAACACCAGGTAACGGCACTGCTGAGTTTAGAAAAATGCTTAAAGCGACAATCAACTTTGAAGCATCTGACCTTCACATCAAAGCCGGAACAAAACCACGAATTCGCGTGCGAGGAGTCTTAAGAAGTTTAGATACCGAAACAAATAGTGAACCTCTCTGCTACCAAATTGCAAAAGATGTTCTTGATGATGGGCAGTATAAACACTTTCATAAGCATGGGCAGATTGACTTAGCGTACGACTACGATGAAGACCACCGTTTTAGAGTAAACATGTTTATGGCTCGCGGGAAACCATCACTCGCATGCCGCTTGATTACTTCAGACATTATGTCTTTTGAGCAATTGCATCTTTCCCCAATTCTTGGTGAAGTTGCAATGTGTGCAAATGGACTTATTCTGTTTGCTGGTGTAACTGGCTCAGGAAAATCTACTTCGATTGCTGCTATGCTCAACTACGTAAACCAACGAAAACGTTGCCATATTGTGACGATTGAAGATCCAATCGAATATATTTTTAATGATGAGAAAGCAACAATCAATCAACGAGAAGTTGGTATAGATTGTTTGAATTTTAATGAAGCACTCCGTGCGCTTGTTCGCGAAGATCCAGATGTTGTGCTTGTAGGAGAAATGCGAGATCACGAAACATTTGAAGCTGCGATCCGTGCAGCTGAAACTGGGCACTTGGTCTTTGGGACTATTCATGCATCTTCTGCATGGCAAACATTTGGAAGAATTTACGATTTGTTCCCTGAAAATGAGAGACCACAAATTCGAAAATTGCTTGCGTATAACTTACGTGCAATCGTATATCAAAAGTTACTCCCGACTTTACACGAAGACACTGCAAGAATTCCCGCACTTGAAATTTTACTGGGAACACCAATTGTAACGAAGTATATTCTTGAAGCCCGCGAAGGCGAATTACTTGACGTCATTATCAAGAGTCATGAAGAAGGGATGGTTGACCTTAACTCCGCTTTGTTACGTCTTGTAGAACAAGAATGGGTTTCATTAAAGACTGCGTTAGATGCTACACCGAAGCCTGAAGATCTTAAAATGAAATTGAAGGGAATCGCATAATGTTCTCTGCGATGCTCGCTGACGCAACACCTGAGTTCTTAATTAGTCCTTGGAAGCCACTGCTCATTTGTGTAAGTTTTATTGCTTGGGGTTGGCTTGTAAGCACTCATCTTGAGAAAGATGCAAAATCTGCACATCTCAATTCAATCAAATGGAATGGCATTCATATGGGCGGTGCATTTGCCGCCCTTGTAATTATGCTCTTCGGAATGAACTTTTATATTGCGTTCCCACTTGGGATTGCGACTCTTCTTGTTCCGATTCTTGTCTATTGGAAAGTTAGAAATGAAGCTGTAACTGAAGAACATCAATTTCATCTCGGTACTGATACGATTAAATCCGCGCTTGAAACAAGAAAGAAAGCGAAGACAAATCGACAAGTTTCTATGCGATTTGACGGAAAAACAGGATCTGTATCTGTCCCTCAAAAGGATGAGCCACAATTTGAAATCTACGTAACTGCTGATGAGTTAATTTCGGATGCACTAGAAAATCGAGCAAGTCGCTTAGAATTCCAATTGACTTCAAAGGGTTGCCAAAGCATGTATCTTACTGATGGCTTATCAACAAAGCAGGAACCCATTCCTGCTGATGTAGGCGCAAAAGTACTTGCCTTTCTTAAGGAAACTTCAGGCGCAGATCCAAAAGATGTTAGAAGACGCCAAATTGGTGAATTTGATGTGTCAAGTGAAGAAGCTAATGCCCATATCAATTTAACTTCATCTGGCTCTTCTAGTGTTCATTCTGTACGATTAGATTTCAACCGATCTCAAAGTGTATTGCGTGATTGGAACTCTCTTGGGTTGCTTCCTAAACAGCGTGAGTTTTTTGACCAACTGAAAGATGAACGTCGCAGACATGGCATCGTTCTGTTGGGTGGCAGCACTCAGAGCGGTTTGACAACAACTGGATACTCAATTCTCAGCCAGCATGATTCATATCTGAGCAATATTGTTACGCTAGAACAAGAAGTACTCGCTACTCTCGAAGGAATTACACACCATTGCGCTACAGATAATCCAGAAGAATATGCATCTCAATTGCAAACGATTATTCGCCGTGATCCTGAGGTCATTCTTGCTGCAGATTTAGTCGAGCCGAACGCCGCAAAGACTGCTGCCAAGCTCGGAAAAGATGGTCCACTCATTTTTGTCTCTCTGCCATCAAAATCAATGGCGGAACTCATTTCTAAATGGGCGAGTTTTGTTGCAGATCCAAAACAATCATTCACGGCTCTTCAAGCAGCCGCATTCCAAACTCTCGTAAGAAAACTTTGTGAAAATTGCAGAGTTGCATACAAGCCATCTGAAGATTTAGCCAAACAAGGTCTACCAATCAATACCGTCGATACACTCTATAGAAAAGGCGGTCAAGTTGAAGTGAAAAATAAAATTGTCACGTGTCCAATTTGTAAGGGCTCTGGGTATATGGGACAAGTTGGAATTTTTGAAACATTATTCTTTGATGATGAAACAAGGAAACATCTCATTGCGGGCGATTTAAAAGCAGCAACCACGTATGCAAAAAGAAATAAAATGTACACTCGATTGCAAGAAGCGGCGTGGCAAAAAGTAGCCGATGGCGTAACATCATTAGAAGAGTTTGCCAGAGTGAATGTCAAGAAATCATCTAAGAAAAAACCAGCTACGAGCAAATAAGTATTCATGATTATCCTATTCAACATCGCAATAATTGGTCTTGTCATCCTCATCGCTTACTGGTGGGCGAATGAAGGGTTATTCAGTTCGCTTCTTCATCTTGTTTGTGTTATCACTGCAGGCGCATTCGCATTGTCTCTGTGGGAACCAATCACGATGAGGCTTATGAGCGGAGGTGGTTTCGATAATTATGTATGGGGAATAGTACTTGTTGGAGTATTCGCCTTATCGCTACTTTGCCTTCGAGTAGCGAGTGATAAATTAATCCCGTTTAATCTCAAATTCCCAGAGTGGGCAAATTACGTTTTTGGTGGTGGTGCAGGAGCAGTTGCAGGAATTCTAACAATTGGCATCTGTCTTATTGGTGCTGGGTTTGTCCAATCAACGAACTCGATTATGTCTTATCGAGGAACTGGGCGTGATG
>CAZRPZ010000025.1:0-6692 GCA_964602215.1 uncultured Isosphaeraceae bacterium
GTAGTGCTTGCCTCGATGGACATATTTACTCCACCGTGCTCACCAAATTCATGCCGTGCATCTGCCATTGCTTGATGTGGATCAAATGAATTACGAGTCAAGAGGTTGCACTCCTGCGTGAAATTGTTCGTTGTATGTAAATCTCAATGCTTGCGTGCCTTGAATCATGCTTGCAAATTGCGATGCAATTTCACCCCGCCATCCTGTTGAGAGAGGGGAGTGCGGAATCTCTTGGTTGTTTTTGATTCCAAGATACCAATCTGTAAAAACAGGTCTACTCACGACAAGACCAGTAGATAAATTGTTGCCAATACACCAAGCACTAAACAGGGACCAAACTCCATCCAACTCTTGGCGTATTGACGTATCTTTTTCTAGTGGATCAGGTTTACGAATCGAAACAGAATCAAGTTTTTTAGCATGTTCGATTGCGTGTAAAATCTGCTTGCCATAACGCGAAGCAATGTTTTTTGGGAATCCTTTCATAGAGATAAGTTGTTGAACAGTTTCGACTGGTTTTTTCCCGAGTGCAAAGATGCAATCATTTGGAATAATTGCACGAGGTGGAAGATTTCGTTCGATTGCAATCTCTTCTCTGATTTTCGCAATCGCCTGTATTCTTTGTAACTCTATATTGCGCGGATTTTTATTTTTGCAAATCCTTTTGACAACATTTTGCAAATCAAACGCGTATGCATCCATCGTTGTGTACTTTGAAAACTCTTCTTCTGCCCATTCTGTTCTACCGAGTTCTTCTAGCCGTGTTCGGAAGTTTTCGTAGATTGCAAACAAATATCGAACATCATCAGCCGCATAAAATCGTTGGCGACTGGTGAGGGGTCGTTCGTCCCATTGAGAAAAAGTAAAGTGCCCTCCAACATGATGTCCTAGAACGACCTCGATGCTCTTTGTTAATGACAACGGCCAAGGGCACCCAATAAGCCCTGCAGCAAGTTGGGTATCAAAGATTGTTTGGGGTGGTTTCCCGAGCAATTGAGTTACAGGTTTTAGATCCTGAGATCCTGAGTGAAGAAGAACAGTGATTGCCGGATCAGCAATGAGTTCGTATAAAGGAGCTATATCCTTAATTTGGAAGGGGTCAATTAACGTAACACACTGTGTAGTAGCAACTTGTATTAGACAAATGTTAGGAAAATAGGAATCTTCACCAATGAATTCCGTATCAAAGGCGAATATGCCGTTTTGTTTCAGTGTGTTGCAAAGTGCTAAAAATTCTGCTTCATCTTCAAGCCACGTCGCTTCATCTGTTGGAACAAGGGGATTTCCTTGTAAAACGGGAGTAATTTTGGCTTGAGAGTGGGATTTGTGGTGGCTTTCTTGCCGGTGCTTCCGACGATGTGATGCACTTTTTTTCATCGGTTTCTCATTCTATCAGAGGTGAGATGAAACCGTCGGAATTGATTTGACGAATCTACACGTAAGAGAAGGTGCTAACTCGTTTTTCGGAGGGGGAAAAATAGAGTTAGTAACAAACAGGAAGTGTTGTGAAATATCACAACACTTCCTGTTTTATCATAGATTAAAGGTGTGGGTGGGGTGTTAATACCCCATGTCATCCATGCCGCCGGAATGAGCAACTGCTTTCTTGTCTTTGATATCCGTAATTGCGCAGTCAGTAGTCAAAAGCAGCCCACTTATACTTGCTGCGTTTTGAAGGGCAACTCGTTCAACTTTCGTCGGGACGATAACACCTGATTTGATGAGATCTTCATATTGACCAGTAAGTCCATTGAACCCATAATTGTCATCAGTTGCTTCCTCTACCTTTTGGCAAACGATTGAACCATCGAGACCACAGTTTTCTGCAATCTGTTTGATGGGCGCGGAAACTGCTCGGCTGAGAATATCGATGCCGAGTTTTTCATCACCCTTTGCTTTCTTGCGTGCACCAACTAATGCACGTTTTGCTCGAATGACAGACACCCCACCACCAGGAAGAATGCCTTCTTCAACAGCAGCCCTGGATGCATGAAGAGCGTCTTCTACACGTGCCTTCTTCTCTTTCATTTCGACTTCGGTTGCTGCACCTACATTGATCTGAGCGACACCACCTGCAAGTTTTGCAAGTCGTTCCTGAAGTTTTTCTGCATCGTAATCAGATGATGTATTTTCAATTTGAGCACGAATTTGATCAATACGACCTTTTATATCAGAAGAGTTTCCCGCACCTTCAATGATTGTAGTGTCATCTTTGTCTACAGTAATTTTCTTTGCTCTTCCAAGTTGAGTAAGTTCTATGGTTTCAAGGTTCATTCCAAGTTCTTCCATGACCGGTTCACCGCCAGTAAGAATTGCAATGTCTTGTAACATCGCCTTACGGCGGTCGCCGAAACCTGGCGCTTTTACTGCACATACTTTAATTGTTCCACGAAGTTTATTTACCACAAGTGTGGCAAGGGCTTCGCCATCAACATCTTCAGCAACAATAAGCATCGCTTTACCACTCTCAGCAACTTTGCCTAGAATCGGAAGTAAATCCTTTGCGCTGCTGATTTTCTTTTCGTGGATCAGAACGTAACAATCTTCAAGATTTGTAATCATTCCGGTTGTATCGGTGACAAAGTGAGGGCTGAGATATCCCTTATCAAACTGCATTCCCTCAACAAGTTCTACATCTGTATCAAGAGACTGGCCTTCTTCGACAGTAATAACGCCATCCTTGCCAACCTTATCCATTGCTTTTGCAATGATATTTCCAATTTCGGTGTCTTGATTTGCAGCACACGTGCCGACTTGTGCGATTTCATTTGAATCTTGTACTTCATTTGACATTGTTTGAAGTTCAGACACGATTGCTGATACCCCTAAATCAATCCCACGACGAACTTGATTTGCATGTGCACCTGCTGTGATATTTTTCAATCCTTCTGAAAAGATTGCTTCTGCGTAAATTGTTGCAGTAGTAGTTCCGTCTCCAGCGTCTTTGGAACATTTGGAAGCAACTTCTTTCACCATTTGTGCACCCATATTTTCCCAAGCATCTTCAAGTTCAATTTCTTTTGCTACTGTTACACCATCTTTTGTGACAGTTGGTGCTCCAAAAGATTTTTCAAGCACCACAACTCTTCCCGATGGTCCGAGAGTGGTTTTGACAGCTTTAGTGAGTTTTTGAATGCCGTGTAGCATTTTTTCCCGCGCTTCTATATCAAATGCAATTTGTTTTGCGGTCATAATGTTCTTCTTCCTTTGTAGTTAAATATCAGATCTTGCTTGCCATGCAGCAGAAACGTGCGAACTATCAATCCAGATGTTGTTTGATTGAGTTTGAACAAGAATTCCCTGAGTGCTGGTTAATTTTTCAGCATGTATGACTTGTCGAATTTCAATTGGCGAATCTTCTCCCCATAGGACTATAGAAAGTTCCTTATCTGTGCCAATCATCTCGGTTAAAATGTCTAGTAATGGTCCGCGTTCCATGTCTACTTATTCCTTAAAGAATTACTCGATAATTCCGAGAATGTCATCCTCAGTCATAATCAGGTAATCATTGTTGTCGATTTTGATTTCTGTGCCAGCGTATGAAGTGAACAGTACGTGATCGCCTTCTTTTACAGTGAATGGGATTCGATTTCCAGTTTCTTGGTTTACCCTTCCATTTCCAACGGCAATAATCTCACCTTCTTTTGGTGTATCTTTCGCTGATTCTGGTAAATAAATACCACTGTCAGTTTGTTCTTGAGCTTCTGCTCGCTGGACGAGCAACTTATCTCCTAGTGGTTTTACGTTCATGTTGATTCTCCTTCTTTCCTAATCAAATATTTTGCAGAGGTGCTTTTACGTTGGTAATGATGACGAATTCCATCCTTGAAGTGGCCATCGATCTGAATAGTGCCTTCTAAGAGCTCGATGTAGAGCATCAAGCAAGGTTTCTAAGACAGCAGGTCTATCGACGACTGTGAATGCTCCTTCTTGCAGAGATCGTGCCAAACTCCGAGCATTTTCTCTAACGGTAACTTGCTTTGGTCGAATGACAATTGTGGGTGGTTGAGGGTGCAGTCGACGGAGTAATTGTAACACCCGTTCGCCTCCGGCTCGTGAATCAATCGATCGTTCAGCAAGTGGTATAGCCAAATCTACGATTGCGATGTGAATATCACTCTCTTCGATCATCCGGACAGCTTCTACGCCATTTTTAGCCGTTAAACTCTTAATTCCGAAGGGTCCAAGCAATTGGGGTAATTGACGAATAGGGGAGTTGTCTCTCCATGAACCACAAGTGAGTAGGAGGTTTAACCGCTCTTTCGGCCTGGAACCAGAGGTTGAAGTTGGTGCATGAGAAGACATACCTGCTTTCATAGGTGCAAACCCTGTGCCTATCGAGGGTCTTTTTTAGCCTGTCAGTACACATTTTTTTGTATGGAAAACTGCCTACTTGGCAGGGAGTAAGGTGTCTGACACTAGGTGTCTGACACCTGGTGTCAGACACCTGCTACCATTCGCCCCTTTATGGTCTATCAAACCTCAGCGACAATGTTATGTTCAGTACTTGCGGCCTCAGAGGATGAGAGGGTGCCAATTGGAGAGCAGGTGACCGTTCAAGGATGGGTGCGTTCTCGTCGAGATTCAAAAGCAGGGCTATCCTTCATACAAATTTCTGATGGGTCCTGTTTCGATCTTCTTCAAATCGTTGCTTCCAAAGAGCTTGCAAATTATGAATCTGAAGTGTTGCATATCACTACAGGGGCATCTGTTGAAGTGACAGGGGAGCTTGTAGAATCTCAAGGCAAGGGGCAACAAGTTGAATTGCAAGCGAATACCATTACTGTTGTTGGAAATGTTGATGATCCCGACACATATCCAGTTGCAGCAAAAAGACATACATTTGAGTATTTGCGAACGGTTTCTCATTTAAGAACTCGAACAAATACATTTGCAGCAATTGCACGAGTGCGTGATTGTTTATCCCAAGCTGTTCACCGATATTTTCACGAAAACAAATTTCTTTGGGTTCACACACCTATAGTGACTGCAAGTGATTGCGAAGGTGCGGGAGAGATGTTCAGAGTTTCGACTCTTGATCTTGTGAATACCCCAAAAACAGAAGAAGGTCGGGTTGATTTCGATAAGGATTTCTTTGGGAAAGAAGCATTCTTAACGGTTTCAGGTCAAATCAATGTTGAATCATATGCATGTTCTTTAAGTAGGGTCTATACATTCGGTCCAACTTTTAGAGCAGAAAACTCGAACACCTCAAGACACTTGTCAGAGTTTTGGATGATTGAGCCAGAAATTGCATTCGCTGATTTACAAGATGATGCAAATTTAGCAGAAGATTTCTTAAAAACAATTTTTTCTGATTTACTTCATGAACGACCAGATGACATGGCGTTCTTTCAACAGCGAATCGATGAAGGATGTATAGACCGTTTGGAAAAATTTATCTCCGCCAGTTTTGAGCGCATGGATTATACAGATGCAATCTCTGCTCTTGTCAAAGCTCAAGAGTCGGGTACTACGTTTGAGTTTCCTGTTGTGTGGGGTTGCGATTTGCAATCCGAACACGAACGTTGGTTAACCGAAGAACATGTCGGTCGACCAGTAGTCGTGATGAATTATCCTAAAGAAATTAAAGCATTTTATATGCGGCTAAATGATGATGAAAAAACCGTTGCGGCGATGGATGTGCTTGCTCCCGGAATTGGGGAAATAATCGGTGGTTCACAACGTGAAGAACGACTAGATGTTCTTGACTTGAGACTCAAGGAGTGTAATTTGGATCCAGAGCCATATTGGTGGTATCGAGATTTACGCAAGTATGGCACAGTGCCGCATGCAGGATTTGGGCTAGGATTTGAGCGGACAATTCTTTATGCCACAGGAATGGCAAATATTCGTGATGTAATCCCGTTTGCACGCGCTCCGCGCAGTTGTGAGTTTTAGCGTTTAATCGTCCCATAATTAAAATATTTCGTCGTTTTTGTATCAAAAAACAAGGATTTTAGAAACCGTCCTTGGGAATCAACGAACATTGGTGTACTCTTAGGAAGTCGAAATAGACGGAGATAATCAATGAATCGTACTATCAGCATATTTGTCCTCATGTTTTGTTTGTGCCTTGGTGCTTTCGGTAGTCAAAAGCCAAATAAGTTTGGGATAGGCCAACAACCACAAGATCAAGATTTCGTTATCACTTTAGGTGAACAGTCTTTTGATCCCCTTGTTGATGCCATCGCTATCGAAGATGAATGGAATGATGCCTCAGATATCGGTCATGATTTACGACTCATCCAGTTTGATGGACCTATCCAAGAATCATGGGTTGATTCATTGGTAGATGCTGATATTACACCTGTCCAATATATCCATCCGTATACATATATTACGTGGGCTGAAAAACCAAACACTAACCTCGCCACAACTTTTCCTCATGTTCGTTGGACTGGAGACTTTGTCAACGGATTTCGGGTATTGCCAAAGTGGCGAAATTTAACCTCCGAACCAATTGCAATGAAGTTGATGTTGTATCGAGGTGTTGACGTTAATCGCACAATTGAACAACTTCATGAATTAGGCGCAATTCGTATTGAACATACTCCAATTGACCATCGGTTCGAAATCATGAGTTTTATTGCATCGGGCTCAGCACTATTAGACATTTCAACTATTGCAGGTGTGTATACAATTCAACCAAAACCAACTGATGGGGGTCTTCGAAGTGAAATGAGTAATCA
>CAZRPZ010000026.1:0-8818 GCA_964602215.1 uncultured Isosphaeraceae bacterium
TTGCAGAACTGATTTGTAGTTGTCTTGGTGGGTTGATGCGGCTGCCTCTTCGATGCGATGATTCAGTGTACGAAGAACGAAATTCGATGCTGTTTGAAAATTGCCATCAAGGTAAATTGCACCGATGATTGCTTCATACGCTGCCCCAGATACAGATTCAGGGAGAGTTCGGCCAATCATTCCCTTTCCGACTCTTAGAATTCGATTCAAATCTAGGTCATGGGCGATTTCAGCACAAACCTTACGGCTAACGACCGCTGATTTCACTTTGGTCATATCACCTTCTTCAAACTCAGGAAATCGCTGGAATGTTTCATTGCAAACTACGAAGCCAAGGACAGCGTCTCCGAGAAATTCAAGGCGTTCGTTGCTCTGATGACGGTAATCAACTGCAGATGAATGGGATAATGCCTGTTCTAATAGACCTTTATCCTTAAATTCGTATCCAATGATGCTCTCTGCGAGTTGATTCCAGTCGGTTTCCATGGGCGTATCATGCATTTTGGCGATGCTGGCGTATTGTACAACCCTTGCGATTTAACGTTGCGTGTAGTATCATTCGATGTTTGGCTGCGTAAATCTGTATGGAGTTCACTAATGGCTGTTCATTACCCTCGACGAAATAGTAATATTAAACGAGCCCGCTCGATTGGCTTTCGTGCTCGCATGAAAACAAAGAATGGACGCAAAATCATTGCCCGCCAACGCCGAATTGGACGAAAAATTAGCTAATCACCTCTACCAATATTTTTTACTACGGCCGCTTTTGAAAAGCGGCCTTTTTTCTTGCCCCTGAGAAAAGACCCACTTCGGCTCAGAGCCAAGGGGCGCTAGCCCCTTGGCTCTGAGCCGATTGGGGTTGAGCCGAATCGGGGTTTAGAGTCTGGCTCTGAGCCGAATTGAGGGATTACCAAAAGATTGGGGGGCGACCGGTCTTAGGAATACGGTGGCCATGCTCAAGGAAGTCGAGAATTTTCGCTTTGCAAACTTCAATGTCACCAGATGTGTTAATTCCACACGTTCCAAGCATTGCATACATTGGCAAGCGTTCCAATCTGATTTGAGCATCAGACTGAGACATTTCGGGTCTGTCACCGCCAGATTCGATTCGTTCCAAGGTCACATCTTCATCTGCAGTTAGATTAAAAACAATTGTCACCGATCCCAGTCGATGCTGTATCCCTTCAAGCATTGGAGCCCCACCACCAAGAGAAATCACCGCATCTTGCTCTAATAGAGATGGAATAACATGCAGTTCCGCTTCACGCCAACCACCCTCGCCTACATCATCCCAAGCACTCGTCACACTATCAAAACCAAGGTGTTTACAAACGAATTCGTCAGTATCCACAAATGGCAAATTACACTCTTCTGCAAGCCATCGCCCAAGGGTGGTCTTCCCCGAACCCCTAAATCCGATAAAAACAATCGTTGCCATCATTACCATGGTAGACTCGCAACGCAATGTTTGCTCGCCAACTTCCCATTTTAAAAAATAGTGAGGTCTCACTCGATGGGCTGATTGGAAAAACAGTCTCCATTATTGGATACGGGAATCAGGGCAAAGTCCATGCTCTGAACTTGCAAGAGAGTGGCGTGGAAATCTCTATCGGGGCAAGAAACCCAGAAAATGCTCAAAAAGATGGATTCAAAGCAACTACCATCGAAAAGGCATCAACCGCTGACCTTGTCATCATTGCTCTCCCAGATGAAGTACAGGGCAAAGTCTATGAGAAGCAAATTGAACCGAACCTTGCTCCCAATGCAACTCTTGGCTTTATCCATGGATTCGCCATCCATTATGGACACATCAAACCACCAAACGGAATTGGTGTAGTCTTGGTTGCTCCGAAAGGTCCTGGTGTTACCGTACGAAACCGTTTTCTTCATCATTCTGGAATCCCTGCGTTACTGGCAGTACATCAAGAAAACAAAACGAATACGGCTCGCACTATCGCCCTTGCATGGGCTGCGGGTATCGGCTCTGGCAGAGTTGGTGTCATTGAGTCAACTTTTCAAGATGAAACTGAAACGGATGTGTTTGGCGAACAAGCCATCATCGTAGGTGGGCTTGTAACCCTCATCAAGGCATCCTATGAAACGCTTGTCGAGGCAGGATATCCACCCCAACTTGCTTATATCGAATGTTGTCACGAAGTAAAACAGGTTGCTGACATCATCTACGAAAAAGGAATTGCAGCCATGATGGATGCAATAAGCAATACCGCTGAAATGGGTGCGTATGAAGCTATGAATCTTCTTGATGACGAACATCTTCGTCAACAATTACGTACCATTTTGAATCGTGTTCAAGATGGCTCATTTGCGAATCGACTTATCAACGAAGAAATAGAACACAAGAGAGAAGAACTTGCTCATCATGAAATGGAAGAAATCGGCAAAGAAATCCGAAGCATTATGCAATCGGATGACGATTAATCGCTGATGGATTTCCTTCAAGCAATTATTCTTGGTCTTGTTGAAGGTATTACAGAATACCTTCCAATTAGTTCTACTGGACATCTCATTCTTGTTCAGCGATGGATGGGATTACATGATTTTTCTGATAATGCTTATGCGATTGTCATTCAAGGAGGCGCTGTCCTTGCGGTACTCGGACTCTATCGAAAACGAGTGCGAGAAATGTGGTTGGGTATTCTCGGCAAACACGCCGCTGGGCTTAAACTCGCAATGAATCTATTCATCGCTCTTCTTCCAGCAGTAATTCTCGGAATTTTGTTTGACGAAATCATAGAAGAAAAATTAATGCATCCAAGACCAATTGCATTAGCATTAATTCTTGGTGGCATTCTCATGTTATTCGTTTCTCGTTGGCAACGGAATGCGTATCACGAAGGAGGTCACGGCAAACAATTTATTGACATTGAACACCTCACATGGAAACATGCTCTCTTTATTGGATTGTTGCAATGTATCGCGATGTGGCCCGGAACTAGCCGTTCCATGATGACAATTGTCGGCGGGATGGCGGTTGGATTAAAACCAAAACATGCTGCTGAATTTAGTTTTTTGCTTGCACTTCCAACATTAGGCGGCGCAACGTTGTACAAATTGTTCCAAACCAGTGATCAACTTTCAGATGATTTAGGAATTGGAACTGTGATTCTTGGAATCTTGGTCGCTTTCATCGTGGCTGCAATTTCAATCAAATGGTTAGTCTCGTATTTATCAAAACACGGACTTGCACTGTTCGGTTGGTACAGAATTGCATTTGCGATTGTTGTTCTTGTACTCTGGTACAACGGCTATTTCGGTGAGGGGAACAACGATTCAAGTACAGAAGATGGCGGTTCTGCAATATCTTCAGCACCGCCGACAGTCACTTTGAAAATTGACCACTGCCCTGCATTACCAGTTGCAATCCAAGAACGACCATCAACAATCACCGGACCAACAACCGATTGCCAGTTCCCTGTCTTAATTTCTTGACCATTCTGAATCAGGGACCATTGCAGACCATTTAAATCACCTCCCGAAGACAAACGCCAATGCACATCACCAGCACCCGGAAGATTAATCACAGTTGGCTTAGGAAACAAAGTGCCACCCAAAGCCCAAGCCAATAGCCCAGCCATCACAAAGAAAATTGCAACTTTAATCAGAAGGGAACGGAATCCTAGTGCGAGTTGACCCATAGAAGAACCATTTTACCCTGAAAGTGACTGTGTGAGTTGACCCTCATTCCAAACCTCAACCCCAAGTGAATTTGCTTTCTTCAATTTGGAGCCCGCCTTTTGTCCAGCAATAAGCACATCTGTGTTTTTCGAAATTGAACCAGTCACTTTTGCCCCTCGTTGTTCTAGTTCTTCTGTAAGTTTCTTTCGCTCCCATCCATCGAGAGTGCCAGTAATCACAAATGTTTTTCCATCAAACGCTGGATCCACTTCTTGAGATTCCAAGCTTTCAAGAACAACGCCCTGTTCTTCTAATCGCTCAAAGAGTTCCTCGCCTTGCGGTGAATGGATTGCTGAATACAGAGCTTCCGCTGTAATTTGTCCAAAATCCGGAAGGGAAACAAAATCTTCGATAGTTGCTTCTTGCAACTCTTTAAAAGTTGCAAACTTTCTTGCAATTGTTTTCGCGGTTGCTCTGCCAATTAAACGAATTCCAACACCAGAAAGAACTCTTGCAAACCCTCGTGTTTTGCTTTCTTGGATTGCGAACACTAGTGCGTCAGCTGATTTTTGAGCAAACCCTTCAAGCGGCAATACGTCTTCTACAGTCAATGTATACAAATCTGCAAAATGAGATACAAGAGATGCGTCTATTAGCAAATCTACAACTTTGTCGCCAAGCCCATCAATATCCATCTGATCACGAGCAGCAAACCACTTCACTTTCTCTCTAAATTGTGCAGGACATTCTAAATTTACACAAAATAACTTAGGTCCTTCCAGCTCAACAGGACCTTTACATTTTGGGCAACTCGTTGGGGCTTTTATAGAAACTTGAGAACCATCTCGCTTCTTCACCTCTGCTGAAACAACTTGGGGAATAATTTCTCCCGCCTTTTCAACAACAACTATGTCCCCAACCCGAATATCTTTACGATGAATCTCTTCGATATTATGCAATGTCGCATGTTGTACTGTTGTTCCTGCTAATTGAATTGGCTCCATTGTTGCTCTAGGTGTTAGCGTGCCATTCTTTCCGACTTGCCAATCAACAGCAATCAACTTTGTAATTCCTTGCTCTGCTGGATATTTGAATGCAATACACCACCGTGGAGATTTACTTGTCGAACCAAGTTTATCTTGCTCTTTAAATGAATCAACCCGAACAACCATGCCATCAATCCCGAAACCGAGCGCAAGGCGCTCCGTAGAAAAAGTTTCGACTGCAGCGATAATTTCCTGCACAGAATGACAAAGCACCAATTGATTGGACGAAGGAATGCCAAGTTTTCGGAGTTCGTCAACGAATGAAGACCATGTTGCTGGTGAATCTTCCCATTCAAATACACCTTTTCCATGCGCAAGAAATGCCAAGTTCCGTTCTGCGACTATTTTTGGGTCGTGGCTTTTCAATGTTCCAGAAGTTGCGTTCCGTGCATTCGCAAATGGCTGCTCGCCTTCGCTCTCACGCGCAAAGTTTATCGCTTCAAAACTTGTATTTGGCATGTAAATTTCACCACGTACTTCTAGGACAGCAGGAGATTCGCCTCGCAGTTGTAACGGAATCGAGCGAATTGTTCTCGCTTGAATTGTCACATCATCACCCCGCTCTCCATCTCCTCGAGTGACTGCAGAAATTAATTGCCCATTTTCATATCGAAGCGAAATTGCCACGCCATCAATTTTTGGATCACACGTACAAGGAAATTTGTTCCCAAGTTTTTCATACCACTTCCGCAAATCATTTAGGGTATATGTATTGTCTATCGATTGCATAGGAACAGCGTGCTGAACAGAATTGAAACTGTCGATTGGCTCCCCTCCAACACGCATCGTTGGACTGTTCGGATGATGACATTCAGGGTGTTCAGACTCCAAAGTCGAGAGTTCAACAAGCAACTCGTCGTATTCTCGGTCGGTCATAGTCGGGTTCGATTCGACGTAATAGTCAAAATTCGCTCGATCTAATATCGTTCGAAGTTCTTGAATTCTCTCTATCGCTTTCATTTTTGTACAGGATAATGCCCTGCATCGAAGTGTGCCGATAATTGCCTCTAATGTCTTTCCAAAGAATTGCCCTTCTCTTCTTCCTCTGTTTTACCCAGAGTGTGTTTGGAGACCTTCAATCTCAAATTCATAACATTGTCTTACATGCAGATTTAAACAAGGGTTCTGCAGGTGTTTGTATCGTGGATTCCGCTACAAATGAGATATTGGTTGACATTAATTCGAAAAATGGAATGATTCCTGCGAGCAACCAAAAGTTACTCACAGCTGGAGCTGCCTTACATGTCTTAGGCCCCAACTTTACATTCCGTACAGTTTTACTTCAAGATGGCAACAATCTTATCGTGGTAGGCGACGGAGATCCAACTTTTGGGGACACCGAACTGCTCGGAGTAACAGACTGGTCTGATGAACGCGGCGTACTTGAAGCAGAACTTGTTCCGTGGATTGAAGCTGTACAACAAGCAGAAATGTCCTCGATTGACACCATTTATATCGACGATCGTATTTTCGATCAAAATTTCGTTCACCCTTCTTGGCCGGCTGACCAAATTAACAATTGGTACTGCGCCCAAGTTGCTGGTATCAATTATCACTTGAACGTTGTTCACTTCTTTCCATCACCAAACAAGGGCACAAATGCTAGCTTAGGTAATTACACCCCGTCTCTTCCATGGATTGTTATCAAAAATAGAACATCTTCGAAAACGGGAAAGAATTCCTCTTCCTCTTTCTGGATTGCAAGATCGCCTAATACTAATGTGTTAACAGCAAGAGGAAATGTCAATGCAACTCATACAAAGCCAGTGAAAGTTTCGTTCCATGATCCTTCGATGATTTTTGGGAATACCCTCGCTTCTGCTTTGCGTGCTGAAGGAATCTCAGTTCAGCAAGTGAAACGTGTCGATGAGCAAGCAGTTTCTCAAGGAGAAGAACTGTATGTCCGCACAACACCAATTTCCAGAGTGTTGCTTAGGAGTAACAGAGATAGCCACAACTTATATGCAGAAACACTCCTGAAAAGACTTTCTGCAGCAGCGACTCATCGTTCGGGTACTTTTGATGAAGGCGCAGCAATTGTTGAGGCAGCCGTAACACAACGGCTTCAAACTAATCAGCGTGGTTTTTCTCCAAGTGATGGTTCTGGAATGAGTCGAGACAACAGCGTAAGCCCAAAAACACTTGCAAAGTGGCTTGCCTCTTTTCAACTTGATGAACCCAGTGGAGAAGCCCTTCTTCACTCTCTTGCAACACCTGGAGTTGGGACGCTAGAGAATCGATTCAGTGGAGTAGAATTAGAAAACGCAGAAGTCTATGCAAAAAGTGGATATTTGCGAGGGGTTTGTTCACTGAGTGGATACATCGTATTCGAAGACAATCGTGCACCAATTGCCTTCAGCATCATCGTCAATAACATTAAGGGGACAGTTAAGGGCGCAAAGAGGATGCAGGAGCAAATTATTGCAGAAGTAGTTCGCTCTGCAAATTAATTACTCTGGATGATCGGGCTGATCCTTTGGTGCAAGTGCTTTCGCCACTAGTGCCTTTAATGTATCCACCATTCCATCGCTGTACCCAACATGATGTTCAATAATCGTGCCATCTGGTGCAATGACAAATGTCACAGGTATGCCACCTATTTGATAATCATCGCTCAACTTTTTATCTGCGCTTCCGATTAGCACTGTCATTTTGTAGTCTTTCCCTGCCCAGAACTTTTCAACTTTTGTTCGTGCAGATTCATTACTACCGCCTTCGATATTCACTGCGAATACTTTCACTGGTAAATTTTGTTCTTCTGCCCATACGGTAAATTCATTGAGATAAGGCAAACCCTTAATACAAGGACGGCACCAAGTTGCCCAAAAATCTAAAACCACAACGCTTCCTTTGAATGAAGAGAGTGTGACATTTTCTGAGGCGTCCAGTGTTGAGAGCGTGAAATCGGGCGCTTGCTTTCCTACTAATGAACCCTCATCCTCTCCTGGCATTTCATCAGGCATCTCGCCAAACATTTCATCGATTGAATCATATTTTGTGAGATTAGTTGAATCGAATGTCAATTCTGGAATATCTGTCACAAACGAAAGATTAGATTCGGCTGTCAACTCCATTGAAGGGCCGTCGGGTCGAACCAACGTCATCGTCACATCTTTTATGATGGAATCCTTCGTCACAGAAACATCAACTGTTCCCATCATTGTTGTTAGTTCAATGACATCGACTTCAATTCCGTCTTCCTGTGTGTTTGATGATATTCCTAAAACTTGAGTTCCGGGCATTCCCATCGAAAAAGCGGAGAGCCAATCATTAATATCATCACTCTCTCTAAATGAAATTGTCCAGAAACCAGGCATCATTGAGCCGCCTGTCGCCTCAACGAGTGCATCACCGAAGACTTCGGCATTCTCTTGAACAACATAGCCATCCTCGAATTCAGAAATTGTCAAATACAAGGTATCGTCTACCCACGTAGCAGTCATTTGTTCGTCTACAACGATTTGTCCTGCAGCAGGCGCAAGTGTTGTATGAAGAGTGATGACTTCGGATTCACCATCGTAACTGGGGACTGTGAGGGTAATTGTTTCTTGGATCGCATCAGCGTTCTTGTACGCGTTGTGCACATTTGTAAGAATTTTCGTCGCATTTTCTATGACCTCTGCATTATCAACCACTGCATCTGAATCTGGATGCTCTGAGTCTCCGGGATGGTCAGTTGGCGGATCGTGTTCCGGATGTGCAAGAACAAATGGGGTAATAGCAAGTGCTGCAATAACGGCGAGAATTTTCATCAGTAGCTCCAAATGAGTTCAGTGTTTGCGATTAAGCAGGATAACAGAGAACGTCAAAGCGTACAGAGCATTTCTTCTATTGAAAAGTTCATACTTGGATGTTTCATCCAAGGCGCAATTTCAAGGAGAGGAATGAGCATAAAACTCCTTTTATGGACTTCGGGATGAGGAATCGTCAGTTCACTTGTATGTATCTGAAGATTTCCATAAAACAAGATGTCAATGTCAAGAGTTCTTGGCCCCCACTTTTCCGCGCGTATTCGGCCTCGAGATTGCTCAATTTCAAGACAAATTTCAAGCAACTGTTCAGGCTCAAACTCCGTTTCGAGATGAATGACTTGATTTAAAAATTTTCCTTGGTCAATGTCACCAACTGGCTCAGTC
>CAZRPZ010000027.1:0-7104 GCA_964602215.1 uncultured Isosphaeraceae bacterium
TTGATACGACTTCGTAAACCGCCAACAATTCAACTTCAAGAGTCCCGATTCGTTCCAGAAATACCTCTTGCAGAAATTTCCGAGAAGTGGGCAAGAATATGCGAAGAAAACCCTGCGTATTTTGATGGAGATATCTTGCACGTCCTTGGTGTACACAGAAATGGATGTGGGGGAGCAACAATTCAAGTCGCAAAAACATCATACAGATTTCATGCTGTTGCAGATGCTGGGGTTACGCCACTTGGCGTAAAGGGTATTTGCATGCAAGCAGAGTCAGGGGCTTATTTATGCGGCTTGCGAGGTAATCGTGTTGGGGTGTACCCAAACATGTGGGAGTTTGCACCTAGCGGTATGGTTGAGCCAAATGAGCAACCAAGTGATTGTATTCAACGTGAACTTGCAGAAGAAACGGGATTACAAATTTCCTCGCCACCTCTGGCAATCGCAATTTTGTTTGATGAAGAAGCAAGAACGTGGGAGATTATTTACCAACTTCAGGTTGAAGGTACGCGTTGTTGCGATGGCACAGAATACGTAGAACTCGATTGGTTTGATGTAAAAGAAATGCCAACACCAATGTCGCCACCCGCAGTGAAGATAAAATCGCTTCTTTAATCTTCAGTTTTAATTGTCGTGTCGTAAAGGAACGCAGCAATGCACGCCCCAACAATCGGTCCCACCCAGTAACACCACTGTAATGTCCATTCGCCGATTGCAAGTGCAGGTCCAAAGGAACGAGCAGGGTTCATGGAAGCACCAGTGAGTGGACCGAAGCATAGAATGTCTGCTGCAACCGTGCCGCCAATTGCAAGAGCGGCAATACCTGCGTGCTGTTTATTTTTGTTATCAACCGCAACACCCATAATGACCCACATTAAAAAGAAGGCAGCGATTGCTTCAAGAACGAGAACTTTCCATGCACTAATCAACTCGGGACCTGCAGCACCACTGTACATACCCAACGTTTCACCAATATGATGATTGGCGTATGGAAATGCTGGCACCATCGTAATTTTCAATAGAAACGCCGCTGCGATTGCTCCAAGAAGTTGAACGATTGCGAAACTGAATGCTTGGCACCATGGCTGCTTGCCGCGGAATGCAAGTGCAAACGAAACGGCGGGATTAAACTGTGCCCCACTTGTGTGGAGCAGGGCTGCGACCATTACAGCGAGAATCATGCCATGGGCTAGCGAGATAACGAGTAAGTTCTCGCCACCGGTCACAATAATCGCACCTGCACCCACGAAGGTTAAGGCAAAAGTCCCGATAAATTCTGCAAGATGTTTTCCAGTTGCCATCGTACGAATGGTTACGTGGCACTAATGGTGAGATATTTCTCGACACTCTTCAAATCATTCACGATTTGAGGTGTGACTTGAAGCGTAAAGGATGCACCTTTTTCGCAACGAACAGTACGGGTTGCACGAGGGCGATCAAACCACACTCGACCAGCGCGAATAGTGTATTTGATATCTTTTGCTTTTCGACGTCGTTGCAACAAGGAAAGATCTTTTTT
This sequence comes from uncultured Isosphaeraceae bacterium, assembly GCA_964602215.1. Classification (GTDB taxonomy): domain Bacteria; phylum Planctomycetota; class Phycisphaerae; order Phycisphaerales; family SM1A02. The sequence goes on from CAZRPZ010000027.1 coordinate 1,520, forward strand.
CGCTTGTGGTTGCATCCACATCAATCGTTCGATGGTTTTGCGTGCAGCAGGACGTCTCGGTTCACTATGGATGGTGAATGTCAATGTCGAATTTGGAGCGATTGTTGGTTCGCTCTTTTTTTGCGTCTTCTTTTGAGTTTTCTTTTGTGTTTTTGCTTTTGTTTCTTCTTTTGATTCAGCCATCTTGGACTCCATTTCGAGCCACGCATTGTATCAATCTTGAAGTTTGAAGTAAACCCCCGCCCCCGAAAGTCGATCGTAAGAAAGGGCGTTGAAAATCTTCATAAATGATGCAAAATAGGGGCATTGTGCAGAGGTTTTAGTACAATGCCGGACTTATAAACACGCATAAGGATACGTCGTTATGACGGCAACCGAAAAACCTCCAGAATCTCCAACAAACCCCTCTGAGGACGCAAAAGCGAAGTCTCTACCATCCGTCTCAGTACGTTTCTGTGGTGATAGTGGGGATGGTATGCAACTGACCGGCTCACACTTTACTGACGAAGTTGCACTTGCAGGAAACGACTTTGCCACAGCCCCAGATTTTCCAGCAGAAATTCGGGCTCCTCGCGGGACAACGTTTGGAGTTTCGGGGTACCAAGTCCAATTTGCAAGTAGTGAAATTCATACTCCCGGAGATCTCGTCAACGCAATGGTTGCGATGAACCCTGCAGGGTTTAAGACGAACCTTGAATATGTTGAACCGGGAGGCATCGTCATCGTGAATGAAGATGAGTTCACGAAGAACAACTTGAATAAGTGCGGGTACGAAGACGGGTATAACCCTCTTGAGGACGAAGTCCTCAACGCTCAATACAAAATTTGCAGAGTGCCTATGTCCCGTCTGACAAGAGAATCATTGGTTCGGGATGATGAGGATATTTCGGTAAAAGATATCGACCGCTGTCGCAACATGTTTGCATTGGGCATTATCTCATGGTTGTACTCACGAGAGATTGATTCTACGATTGAGAAGTTACAACATTACTTCGGTACGATCAAAAACAAACCCGAGATTGCTGAGATAAATGAACGAGCAATCAAAGCCGGCTATTACTTCGGCGAGACGGCGGAATTTTTCCCATCGCAGTATGAAGTTGCTCCAGCACCATTACAAGCAGGAGAATACAGACGAATATCTGGAAATGAAGCCATTGTGCTTGGATTAACAACTGCAGCAACGAAAGCAAATAAACCATTGGTGTATGCGAGTTATCCAATTACACCTGCTTCTGATGTGTTGCACGGTTTGGCTCGATTAAAACAATTCGGAGTTCGAACATTTCAAGCTGAAGATGAAATTGCAGCAGTCATGGCTGCGATCGGCGCATCATTTGCTGGGCAAATTGGCGTGACAGGAACATCTGGTCCCGGGCTTGCATTGAAATCAGAAGCCATTGGTCTTGCAGCGATGATGGAGTTGCCGCTTATTGTGGTGAATGTACAGCGTGCTGGTCCAGCAACTGGCATGCCAACAAAAACTGAACAAGCAGATTTGCTTCAAACAATGTTCGGTCGCCCAGGCGAATGCCCAGTGATTGTTGTTGCGGCATCGAGCCCAAGCAATTGCTTCAAGATGGCAATCGAAGCAGTTCGATTATCCGTCCGAGCAATGTGCCCAGTTGTGTTTTTATCTGAAGGTGGTTTAGGAAATGCCGCAGAACCGTGGCGTATCCCAGATATTTCTTCCATTCCAGATATAGAAGTGAAGCATCCGATCGCGACGGAAGAAGAGTTTATGCCATATCTTCGAGACCACGAAACAGGTGGCAGGCCTTGGGCAATCCCCGGAACATCTGGATTAGAACATCGAGTCGGAGGTCTTGAAAAACAAGACGGCACTGGTGCAGTTTCGTATGACCACGACAACCACGCCCTAATGACAACCTACCGTGCTGAAAAAATCCAAAAGTTACAAGATGTCATTCCTGATCTTGAAGTGGAAGGCGATGGCGATACCCTTGTATTGGGTTGGGGAGGCACCGAGGGAAGCATATTGACGGCTTCTTCAATGCTTCGTGAACGAGGTGTAAAAATTGCAACTGCTCACCTACACTATCTTAATCCGTTCCCTAAAAACCTTGGCGAAGTGTTAAGCAAATTTAAGAAAGTCATCATTCCCGAAATGAACTCGGGTCAACTTTGCATGCTTATACGAAGTCAATTCCTTGTTGACGCAACAAGTATTGCGAATCTGCATGGTCGGTCATTCTTTACAGAAGAATTAGCAAGCGAGATTGAACAGGTACTGAATGGAGGTGGTGAATGACGGACGTCTCCTTACCAACCTACAAAGCAAAAGATTTTGCAAGTGATCAAGACGTTCGCTGGTGTCCGGGTTGTGGTGACTATGCAGTGCTTACAGCAATGAAAAAGATGGCTGCAGACCTTGGTACAAAGAAAGAAGATTTTGTCTTCGTCTCTGGAATTGGTTGCGCTGCAAGATTCCCATATTACATGGACACCTTCGGTGCACACACGGTGCATGGTCGCGCACCTGCATTCGCAACGGGAGTCAAAATTGCAAACCCAGAACTAGAGGTCTTTCTTGTTTCTGGTGATGGTGATTTACTTTCTATCGGCGGCAATCATACGATGCACGCCCTGCGTAGAAACATCGACATCAACATAATCTTGCTCAACAACAAAATTTACGGACTCACAAAAGGGCAATACTCCCCGACAAGTGAAGTTGGGAAAGTGACGAAGTCCACTCCGTTTGGCTCGCTGGATGAACCAATCAATCCAATCTCACTCGCTCTTGCAAGTGGCGGCACGTTTGTGGCACGCTCTCTTGATGTTGACGTGAAGGGTCTGACAGCCCTGATGGCACGGGGTGCAAAACATAAAGGCACTTCATTTATAGAGGTCTATCAAGATTGCAATGTCTTTAATCATCAAGCATGGTTTTACGCGACGCAAAAAGATACTCGCCCATCGAATACGATTACTCTTGAACACGGAAAACCCCTAGTGTTCGGTGAAGACAATGAAAAAGGTATTCGCCGAACTGGTGACACCGTTGAAGTTGTTACCCTCGGTGAAGAATACAGCGAAGCAGATTTACTTGTGCACGATGAACACAACCTTGCACAAGCATTTTTATTAAGCCAACTCTATCACCCAGAATTTCCTGAGCCAATTGGCGTGTTTTATCTTGACGAAACTCGTCCTTCGTACAACGACCAACTCTTTGACCAAGTTGAAGAAGTCGTGGAACAAAAAGGCGAAGGCGATTTGCAAAAATTGATTACAGGGTCGAATACATGGACAGTTGAATAATGTCATCAGTTGATGTCATTGTGATAGGCGGGGGACATGCTGGCGTGGAAGCAGCGTGGGCTGCATCATCGATGTTACCAGAAGGCACAATTGCTTTTGTCACCATGGACTCCCGAAAGATCGGGGTCATGTCGTGCAACCCCGCAATAGGTGGGCTTGGGAAGGGACAAATTGTTCGGGAAATAGATGCGCTTGGCGGTGTAATGGCAAGAGCAATCGATGCGACGGGCATCATGTTTAAGATGTTAAATACATCCAAGGGTCCAGCGGTTTGGGGACCACGTGCACAAGCAGATAAAGATGCGTATCGCGACGAAATCCAACGATTGATTGCGACTCGAAACAACATCGAAATCATTGAAGAAACGGTTGATGATTTGATTGTTGAAGATGGTGCAATTAAAGGTGTGATGCTAGAAGAACCTCTTCTTGCAACAGCGGTTGTATTAACAACTGGAACCTTCATGCGGGGTCTTATGCATACCGGTGACGAACAGGAAAAAGGTGGTCGTGTCGGTGAAGGAACAGCCGAAGGCATTTCGGGCACATTGAAAAAGTTAGGTTTCGAGTTAGGTCGACTAAAAACAGGTACGCCGCCACGCCTTTCAAAGAAAAGTATCGATTGGAATAATTTGCCTTCCCAACTTGGGGATGCATCGCCAACGCCTTTTAGTGATTTACCGCCGGAAGTATTTCCAACACTACAGCAAGTTGATTGCAGAATTACAGCGACGACCCCCAGAATGCATGCACTGATAAAAGAAAACCTTGACAGAGCGCCAATGTACAGCGGTGCAATTGATGCAGAAAGTGGCCCAAGGTACTGCCCGTCTATCGAAGACAAGGTAGTTAGGTTCGAAGACCGCGATTCGCACCATGTTTTTCTTGAGCCAGAAACAATAGACGGAGATTCTGTTTATTGCAACGGTATTTCGACTTCATTACCAGTTGATATTCAAGAACAAATTATCACTATGATGGAAGGGTGTAAAGACGCAAAGATTTTACAGATGGGTTATGCAGTGGAGTACGATATTGTTCGCCCGCATCAAATCAATGCAACGTGTGAAACAAAACTTGTGAATGGACTTTTTCTTGCTGGGCAAATTAACGGGACAAGTGGCTACGAAGAAGCAGGAGGGCAGGGGCTTCTTGCAGGGCTAAATGCTGCAAGAAAAGTTAACGGCGAAGAGCCAATCATTCTTGGTCGAGAACAAGCGTACATCGGTGTGATGATGGACGATCTTGTCACGACGCTACCACGCGAACCATACCGCATGTTTACGAGCAGGGCGGAACATCGGTTGTTACTGAGAGCAGATAATTCGGACGAGCGATTAACGCCCCTTGGCAGAGAGCTTGGACTGGTGTGTGATGCGCGATGGAAATCGTGGGAAAAACGAAAGCAAGAACTGTACACCATCAAAACCGAAATAGAAAAACGAAAACTTAGCCAACTTGCGAAGCGCTCTGATGCGACAATAAAGGAAGTACAAGCCAAGTTGCCAGAGTTTGATCCAAAGCTTGTGCACCGAGTGGTTTCTGATATTCGATACGAGGGCTACATTGTTCGCCAGCAAACTGAAATCAAACGCCAAGCCAAAACCGAAAATCGTAAAATACCCCCTGAATTAGACCCAACAACAATTAGCGGTCTACGGAACGAAGCCATTGATGTGTTGAATGAATTTAAACCAGCCACACTTGGGCAAGCATCTCGTCTTGCGGGGATTACACCAGCAGATATCACGCTTATTTCGATTGCAATAGGACGGTTTAACCAACCCGCATAAAGTTAATCCTCTTGACGATGGTGTTCAATCAAGTTTTTTGCTCGTTGAATTGAATTATGTAAATGTTTTTGAAGTTCTTCTTTGGAAGGCAAGTCGGTGAGATATTCTGCTACATGAATTCGTGACTCGCGAAGTTCAAGCATTTGAATTTGTTCTTCGCTCTCTTGCTTGCCAGTGCAAAGAATAATTCCAATCGGCGGGTTTTCACCTTCTTGTCGTTCATGCTTGGTCAGCCACTGAAGATACAACTCCATCTGACTTTTGTAACTTGGTTTAAAAACCCCAACTTTCAGATCAACGCAAACAAGCCGTTTCAATTTTCGGTTGTAAAAAAGAAGATCGATGAAATGGTTTTTGTTGTCAATTCGAATGCGCTTTTGTTTATCGATGAACGTGAACCCAGAACCAAGTTCAAGCAAAAATCGGTGCATGTCTTTTAGGATTGCCGATTCAAAGTCGGTCTCGTAAAAATCCTCGGTAAGACCTAAAAAATCTAGTAGGTATGGA
>CAZRPZ010000028.1:0-8333 GCA_964602215.1 uncultured Isosphaeraceae bacterium
TTTCAGGAATTGGATGAGTTGAATTCTTCATTTGATCTAGTTCAAACATTTGGACAACGACATGACCAGAGATTTCACCAGATTCAAGAGTTCTCTTTGGTGCATGAGCAATACCAATGTCCCCAGTAATTCGGACAAGTTTGTTGTCACCCAAATACAATTCCACCTCAGGTTTTTCCATTTCTATCCAGCCAACAAGACCAGATGGATTTGGATCAAGAGATTCACAACGATACTGTTGTGTTAAATTGCCTTTTTTGTCAGTTTGTTGAACCCATCCACCTTTGGGAAGTTCGATACCGATTTCATCTGAATTGATGTCAACTATGTTAATGTGTTCTTGTTTTGGCGTTTCAAGTAAGTCGATGACATCATCGCTTTGAACGTGAGTAGGAATTACAGCGTCATCTTTACTTACAGCAAATAAGAGCGCAAGTAACAAAGCGCAGAAGAGAGAACTTGTACCAACAACTATCCAAGCAGTTCGTTTGTTGGCGTTTTTTGTGTGGTGTTCAAAATGTGGTATTTGATTACTCATGCAATGAATCCATTCATTGTTGTGCGTATTCCTTTGAAAGCATAGAAATGGCGTCCTCCCAGATGTGATTTGCTTTCATTATATGTTCAATGGCATCTCGAACTGCACCATTCCCTCCCTCATGCGGAGTAATCCAGTCAGCAATGTTTTTTACTTCAAGAGCCGCGTTGCTGACAGCAATTGCATAGCCAACGTGTTGCATGATTGAAATGTCTGCAAGATCGTCCCCAATAAAACAAGTTTCTTCAGGTGAACAATGTAATTGTTGCAAGACTGCATCAAGGTCATCAACTTTATTCTTGCTTCCTTGCTTGACGTGCATAATGTCTAGTTCGATTGCACGCTTATCTACACATGGTGCGTTTCTTCCAGAAATAATAACTGTGGAAAAACCGGCTTTATGCCAGAGTGAGATGCCTAATCCATCATGAACATGAAAATTCTTCGTTTCAGAAGCTGATTCTGTACTGAGCCCAATCTTGCCATCAGTTAAAACGCCGTCTACATCAATCGCTAGGACTTTAATATTTGCCAGTGAAGTCATGTGGTTAACTGCAGTACGTCAACTGCTCCTCCGCACTGTAAATTCATCGCAATAGCAGCGTTGACAGCATCTGTTGCAATCGAAGCGATGTCGTCAGTTCGGTCATACAGTGTGTAAAGTACACCGATTGCATACTCTCCACCGGAACCGATAGCATAGTATTGATTGAGAGGAGTGACACCAAGATCAGATGCAACAGTGAAAATGCCACCTGCATTTGCAATTAGAAAAGTTGAATCTAAATCTCCGAAAGGGGTATTCGCGCTCGCCGCTTGATCATTGACAAAAGTGTAGTGATCATGAAGTGCCCTCCAGAAATCGAGGAAGAACGTGAAAATTTTTCTTGAACTTGAAAGGTCTGGGGTAGGTCTTGTTGCTAAAAAATCATTAAGGATGTCATCGTAGACTGCCCAGCCGGCTCCACCGATGAGGGAGTCGCCAATCCGACCTACTTTTGCTGTCCTTGCGTTATCCTGAGGCATATGCTCTGAGTCACCAAAACTTGTGAGGGTGTCAGCTGCCATGACGATACGATTGTCCTTACGAATTGCAACGATTACAGACATTATTATTCCAATACAACTTTCATTGCTATGAGATCTTGAACATCGATAAGACCCATTGGATGATTCTCTTCATCGACGACTGGGATTTCATCAACTCGATGTTCGGTGACAAGTTGCTGAGCATCTCGTACAAGTGCTGTTGTGTGTAGTCGGCGAGGATTTGATGTCGCAACTTCTGAGATGATTCGATCCATCGGCGAAGGGTCATCAATCACAAGTCGTCGTAAATCTCCGTCTGTGAATATGCCGGTTAATTGTCCACCATCATTTATGAGTAAGATTGCTCCAGCACGTCGCTGTCCATCCTTGGGTTGTGTGAATTTTAATGCATCCCCAACAGTGAATTTCTCATCGACTGCGGTGATGTTGTCTCCAACTTTAAACCGCACGATTTCAGTGATAGTCCGCAAGCCAATTCCGAGCATGCCTCCGGGATGGTGTTTATGAAAATCATCTGCTGTAAAATTTCTTCTCCTAGAAAGTGCAAGCCCAAGTGCATCACCAATGGCAAGAGTGGCTGTTGTTGAAGCTGTTGGAGCTAGATTCAAAGGGCATGCCTCTGAGATTGAACCAATTGCGAGATGAACGTCACACAACTTGGCGAGGGGAGTGTCATCTTCTTTTGAAATTCCAATACATGGGATATTGTCAGTTCTCAAAATTGCAGCAAGATTTACTACCTCTTCGGTAGTGCCAGAATAACTCATTAATACAACGACATCATCCCTTCGAATGGAACCCAAATCGCCATGAACGGCTTCTGCTGGATGAACTACATGTGATGGTTGACCAATGCTAGAGAATGTTGCTGAAAGTTTTGCTCCTATGAGCCCTGATTTGCCCATCCCACAAAAGACAGCGTGTCCCTTGCAGTGTTCAAGTAAATCAATTGCAGCACTCCATCGCCTAGCGTGATCTTCTGAAGATTTAAGGCGGTTGGTGACCATCTCAATGGCTTTCATCTCTGCATTGAGAGCTTCAGAAATAAAAACTTGCTCCTCAGTGAGGTGGGCTATCTGTGGCTGTGATGTGTTCATAAGAGGGTGGTGTGTATTGTACCTAAAGGGTCAAGCGTTCGGGTAACGCAAGAATGCCCCAATGCAATACCGTAAGAGGTAATTATTGCTGGCTCAGAGCCAGATTTGTAGGGGTGAGGTACAATCGATTCCGATGCATATCGCTCAAGACCAGTTCAGAATCTCAATCGCATGCTTTGATGGACCGTTGGATTTATTGCTTTTCCTCGTTCGCAGAGCAGAAGTTGATATTCACAATATTCCAATTTCTCAGATTACAGATGAATATTTGGAGGTTCTTCGCCATTCAGCAACTGTAGATGTAGAAATGGCTGGCGAATTCTTAGTCATGGCTGCAACACTCATTGAAATCAAGTCTCGTGCCCTCGTTCCTCCTGAGTTGCAAGTGGATAATGAACAAGAGCAGGAGAGTGAGGAAAATAATTCAGATCCAAAAAGTGACCTTATCCGTCAACTTCTTTCGTTTCAGAGATTCAGAACAGCTTCAGAGCATCTTGAGTCAAATCGACTTTCACATGCACTTCGCTATGATATTTCCATCGGCATTTCTACTGTGCCAGAAGTTGAAAGTGAGCCGTCCCTAGAATTAGATGACGTCCACCTTCTAGATCTTTCTGATGCGTATGAGCATATTGCGAGTTCAATCGATTTCACTAGACTTGGTGAACACCATGTTGCATTTGATGACATTCCTATCGAGCTATGCCAAGAGGATTTGATCGATCGTCTTCAGCGGAACGCAGAGAAGAAAATCACATTGCAATCCACATTTGACGGTCTGCTATTGGCTGAACGTGTTGGAATGTTTTTGGCTACACTTGAATTAGTGCGGTTACGTCAAGTGAGTGTCTTTCAAGAAGGCGCAGACGGTTCAATTATGATTTCTCTCATTGACCAATCAGTTACTTCCGACGAACTGAGTTCTGAAGAAGAGTAACTTCGTGTGGTGAAAGGTCTCTCCACTGCCCAGGTCGTAACCCTTTTAACGCAACTTCCCCAATGTGAGTACGACGGAGACGTTTCACTGGATGCCCGACCACTGAAAGCATCCGTCTAATCTGTCTATTTCGACCTTCTTTGAGAGTTATTTTTAGAAGTGTTCTATCTCGATCATGTTTTACGATTTCAACGCTCTCTACGATCGCTCTTTTGCCACTTCTTTTAGAGTCATGTTTGGTATGGGCATCGGCAAGGTAAATACCCTTTTGCAATGAATCTATTGTTTCTTTTTCAACTCGTCCTCGAACTGTAACTTCATATGTTTTAGGAACACCATGCTTAGGGTGGGTTAATTCGTTGGCAAACAGATTGTCATTGGTCAGAAGTAAGAACCCTTGGCTCTCCATATCGAGTCGACCGACAGGAAAAATCCGGGTTCCTGAGGGATGAGTGACTATATCTCCAACGCATTTTCGACCTTCTGGGTCAGACATCGTGGAAACAACGCCTCGGGGCTTGTAGTACATCAGGTAGACGAGATCTGCATGCAGATTGATCTTGTGGTCTACCACTGTAATTCTGTCAGTTTTTGTATTGACCCACGCAGGTAGAAAATCAATTTTTATGCCATTGATTTTCACTTTCCCTTCTGCGATGAGTTCTTCACACTTTCGTCTTGAGGCAATTCCAGCCCTTGCCAATACTCGTTGAAGTCGCTCGCCTCGAGTTGCTTCACGAAAAGGAGCAGTTCTGTCATCTTTTGAGTTGTTCTTGTTTGAATTCCAGCCCATACTGGCTAGCATACCCTAGTGCGATTACATTCGATACTCAAAAGAGTCCAAACTGCGATTAGTAACCCGATTGAAGAACTCAATCGATGGGAACGAATCATGGTGTATATTTGGAAGGTAATCGCTCAGGGAGCACGTCAACTTAAAGAAGATCGCGCGAGCATGATGGCTGCTTCCCTAACGTATAGAACCCTTTTTGGATTGCTTCCAGTGACAGTAGTGGGTGCAAGTGTCGCTAGAGCCATTATGGGGGCACAACGATTCGAAACCTTTCTCCACGAAACCATCGCAGTGCTAGGTTTGAATGAAGTACAGTTAGATCAATCTGAGAATGGCTCGATTGTAACCTTAGGGAGTTGGTTATCTGAATTAGTTTCAAGTGGGATGAGTATCAATATCGCTGCACTGACTTGGGTGGGATTGCTCGTCCTTGTGTACTCAGCAATTGCATTGTTGGTCGATATCGAGACCTGTTTTAATGTCATTTCTAGGGCGAAGAAAGGACGCAAGTGGGTGCGGCGATTGCCGCTGTACTGGTTTGTTTTAACATTCGGTCCGGTCCTAGCAGCGTTGGGATTTTGGACAGATCGCCAAGTCTCAATATTCTTTTCTACCTATGTCACATGGGAATGGATGCACTGGATTATTTCAAATGTCTGGAGTTTTGCATTCGCTTGGATATGTCTATTGCTGTTGTACAAGATGGTTCCAACCTCAAAAGTTCATACTCGACCCGCGATGGTCGGAGCATTTATCGCAACGATTCTGCTACTCATAGGGCAGGGGACATTAGGGCTCTATTTCAGCCATGCTATGTCTCTGAGGCATATGTACGGCTCCTTAGGGCTTGTGCCTGTGTTTATGTTCTGGCTATATCTGATGTGGCTCATTATTTTGCTTGGATTGCAAATTTCTGCCATTTTGCAACAAGTGTCTGTCAAACCGGAATTTACGGTAGACCGATAAGTCAATTTTCTTTTATTTGACGAAAGAAAACCGATTATTACTGGTTTTCTAAGGGTAAACCAAAGTGGAGCCCCAAAATGACCGAGTACACACCTATGAACGGATTCAATACCCAGAACAGAACAACCCCAAGACGATCACTATTCGTCGATATCTCAGTTTCAAATGGTACGATGAACGCGTGTCTTGTTGGACCAAGAATAGGTGAACGTGAAGCGACAGTAGTAGCAAACGCAGTCAACGCTCAATTAAAACAACACGGCAAGAAAATTCAGTCCCTTGTCATTGATTTTAGCGATGTGCAGTTTGTATCGAGTTTGGGACTTGGTATGTGCATTGACGTTCGGAACACTGCAGAGCAAAGTAATGCCTCAACCACAATTGTTGGATTAACTTCTCATCTAAAAGAACTCTTTGAGATGATGAGACTTGATCGCTTGTTTACAATATCTTCCAAGCCGACGAATTATGGTTCCGCTGCGTAAACAGCGCTACCCTCTGATGATAAACTTGAATCGATGCCTGCCGCAGTTGCCACATGGAATGCGGCAGGTTGTATTATGTACATCCTATGGGACTAGAAGATGCTTTACCAGTCGATGGATATTTGACAACACAGGTCAACAGAGTTATCAATTGGGCTCGTCGTTCAAGCATTTGGCCGATGCCTTTTGCAACAGCGTGTTGTGGTATCGAACTCATGGCAACTGCATCCAGTCGTTACGATTTAGCACGATTCGGAGCAGAAGTGTTTCGCTTCAGCCCTCGACAGGCAGATTTAATGATTGTTGCAGGTCGAATTTCAGTCAAGATGATGCCCGTCCTTCAGCGGATATACCTACAGATGACAGAACCCAAGTGGGTTATTTCAATGGGTGCATGCGCTTCGACAGGTGGGGTATTCGATACGTACGCAGTCGTACAAGGTGTGGATCAATTCATGCCAGTCGACATTTACGTTCCCGGTTGCCCGCCACGCCCAGAAATGCTCATCGAGGGTGTGATGGCAATTCAAAGAATCATCGACGAGGACAACATCCCTTACGACTTAGATGGAAAAAGAGAGCCACTGGGAATAAATCTTATGAATCCTTCTCAAGAGAGAATTGGCGTTACGGTGGAAGGCTCCTAACAAAACTCTACCCCTCACAATCTAATACAACATTCTCAGGAATTCTTTACAATGTCTAACGTGTTATCGATTGATGAAAAAGTACTTGTGTTAAATCGTGGCTATGCTGCAGTCCGTGTCATTTCTGCAAGGCGGGCATTTGCACTTCTCTGTCGTAGAGCAGCTGAAATTATTTCAATCGAGGATGGACATTATCTCAACTATGGACTCCACGATTGGATGGATGTTGCGTCACTTCAAAAGAAATTTGAACCAGAACAGCACAGGTGGATTCAATTGCCAACTTTCGAAATTGCTGTTCCAAAAATCATCCGCCTCTTGATGTATGACAAATTCGTAAAACCCGAGGTGAGATTGACCAGACGGAATTTATATGCTCGAGACAAAAACAACTGCCAATATTGTGGCAAACGTTTTTCGGCTTCAGATTTGACACTCGATCACATTGTTCCAAGGGTGCAAGGTGGAGGGAATTCTTGGGCTAATCTTGTCTGTGCCTGCATCCGATGCAATACTCGTAAAGGCGGAAGAACACCCAGACAGGCAAATATGAAGTTGATTCGAACACCCTTTAAACCGACAAAATGTGAATCGCAACGAGTCCGAATCGGTTCAAAGCAGTATGAATCTTGGAAATCATTTCTCAATAATGCATATTGGACAGTTGAATTGCTCGATGAGTGATTTTAAAGTTGGGTCGAAGGGGCTAATGTCGAAAACATCTTGAGCCAGTATGAAGCAAGGTAATCTTATTTTGCTCACAGACGTCAATTGTTTCTTGATCGCGAACACTTCCTCCCGGTTGAATAAGACAACGAACGCCAGCGTTTATGAGTAACATTGGTGCATCTGGAAATGGGAAGAATGCATCTGAGGCAGCGATTGGATAGATGCTTGAATGAAGTTGCTCTCCAGCACGTTCTATTGCGATTTTTGCAGCTGTTACACGATCGACTTGCCCCATCCCACCCCCAATAAGTTTTCGGTTGTCTACGATTGCAATTGCGTTCGATTTGAGGTGTGCACTTGAGACCCATGCGAGAGTTGCATCTTGGTATTTTGTTTCATCCAATTTTGGACCTGCAACATGATCCCAGTCAGATGGAAGAGCATTTATCTGATGCGATTCTTGGACAAGAAATCCGCCATCAACCGAACGGAATTGTTGGGTGTTCATGCATTTTGGCTCAGAGCCAACTGCGAGAAGACGAATATTTTTCCAGCGTTTTTGAAGGATTACGATGGCTTTATCACTGTAGGAAGGTGCAACGATAACCTCTAGGAATTTTTCACCTGCAGAAATGGTCTGCGCAAGTTCTTCATCAACTTGGTGGCTTAAGGAGACAATGCCTCCAAATGAAGCGAGCGGATCGCATTCCCAAGCATGGACAAAGGCTTCGGAAATTGAATCAGCAATCGCTGCCCCGCAAGGATTCGCATGTTTAATTATTGCAGCAGTCGGGAGTTTGGATGAAGCATATATGTCCTGTACAAGTTCAAGCGAAGCGGCCGCATCCATCAGGTTGTTGTAACTTAATGGCTTGCCCGCTAAAACTGATGCTGAGACGACACTCTGCCCTTGGTAAAGTGGATTGTTGTAGACAGCAGCCTCTTGGTTAGGGTTCTCCCCATAGCGAAGCATTTGCTTTAATTTCCCTTGTACTCGGAGTTGGCGAGGAAAATTGTTGTGATTGCCTTCCATCCATGTCGCGATAATGGAGTCGTACGAAGCAGTACGGTTGAATGCATCTTTGGCTAATTCTGAGCGAAGAGTCGAAGTTGTTGCGCCATTGTTGGATTCCAATTCGTCAAGAACTTTG
>CAZRPZ010000029.1:0-7365 GCA_964602215.1 uncultured Isosphaeraceae bacterium
ATAGCGCCCCCTCACCAGTAGCGGTGGCGGGTGCGTATATGGAGACGCACCCCGTGAACTATTTACACACGTTAGTACTCATTCCTCTTCTGAGTTTTGTTTCGTTTGGCTTTGGTCAAGATGAAGTTCCACCGACAACTGAGGAACTTGTTGATGAAGAAGTTCTCGTAGATGAGTTCGGGACGGTTGACCTAATCGTCAATGAAACGGAAGTCTCTCAAGTCCTTGAGATGCTCTCTATTCAAAGTCAAAAGAACATCATAGCCAGCAACAATGTGACGGGAGTTGTGTCAGCAAATTTGTATGACGTGACATTTAACGAAGCACTAGATGCAATTTTGCGAGTCAATGGTTTTGCGTATGTTGAAGAAGGCAATTTTGTCTATGTCTATACAATCGAAGAGCTAACAGCGATTGAACAAGCGAGACGAAGAACCGAGAGCCGTATCTATGAACTTCAATATTTATCTGCAACTGATGCAAACGAATTCATTACACCCTTGCTAAGTGAAAATGGCGAAGCCGCTTATCGTGGTGATGTTGAACCGGGAATTGAGCCATCTGTCTCGGATGCTGGGAGTGATAGTTATGCATGGTCAAGCAAGTTGGTTGTGAATGATTATCCAGAAAACTTAGATAACATTGCTGCTCTACTTATCGAACTAGATACAGCCCCTGCACAAGTTGTCGTTGAAGCAACAGTCGTGCAAACGAATGTGACAGAAGACAATGAATTTGGCATTGATTTCACAGCGCTTTCGAATGTCCGAATTGGAAACCTTGTTAACCCACTGAACGCAGCGCAGGATATTATCACAGGAGCAAATGCCCCATTAGCAGGAAACACTTCTGTAGTATCTTCAGGGGTAGGTACAACAGATGTCGCTAATTTTGCTGGTGGATTGAGGGCGGGGATAGTTCAAGACCATGTTGGTGCGTTTTTAAAAGTGCTCGATCAAGTTGCTGACACAACAGTGATGGCAAGACCAAGAATTACATGTTTGAACAGACAATCTGCTCAAGTATTAATAGGCGCCCAAAGGGGATATTTATCAACGACCGTCACAGACACAAGCACTTCGACGAGTATTCAATTTATTGACGAAGGCGTACAACTTAATTTTCGCCCATTTATTTCGCCAGACGGCATGATTCGATTGGAATTGCACCCCAGTTTGTCAACGGTTACATTTCGGAATGATCAGACCGGTAGTCCTCAAATTCCAGAAGCAGCAACGCAAGAACTCACAACAAATATCCGTTGTCGAGATGGCGAAACGGTAATTTTAGGCGGGTTATTCCGTGAAAGTTCAACTTCAACCCGAAACCAAGTTCCATTCCTTGGCGACATTCCAATCCTTGGGGCAGCGTTTAGGGGACAAGTTGATGCAGTGATTAAAGAAGAAATTATTTTCTTGCTGACACCAACAATTATTCCTGATGAACAACTCTGGGAGGCAGGAAGAGATTCACTTGAGATGGTCAAAGCAGTGCGGATAGGCGCAAGGGCTGGATTGCTCCCTTTCAGTCACGATCAGATTACAGCAAACTACAATCGAGATGCGCTTGATGCATATCGTCAAGGAGATTTGGATCAAGCACTATATTGGTCGAATCTCTCACTTCGCTCTTCACAGGTGCAACCGGAAATTATTCGTTTACGCGAACTAATTACAAATGAGAAAGAATCTTTGTGGGAACGAGATTTAATCCGAGATCTCTTGCGCAAAGAACAGCAACAAGTTGAAGCAGAGACGGAGGTCTACGAGTGAAACGATTCGCCATTATCATCGGTATCGTGTTGTTCTGTGTGAGTTGTAACGGGCCAACGAAGGCGGGGAAAGAAGCAAGAGCGAATGCGCATAAGCGGATGGATGCAGTAAATGCCGATCTAGCAGCTCAACAAGCGAAACAACAATTTGAAGTTGGACAACTCGACAAAGCAATCGTAACAATCAACGCTGCAATTGGAAGGTATAACGAAAATGGAGAGTATCATCTGCTTCGTGGAAGAATATTGTTAGAGTTGCATCGCCTTGATGCATCATTCCACTCGCTTACACAAGCAACAATACATTCACCTGAACTAGCAGAGCCACACTATTTTCTTGGCGTCCTTCACCAGCGGTGGGGCGAAGACGAAAAAGCAATCCTTGCCTATAAGCAAGCGATGAAAAATGATTCTACACATCCACAGTATTTGCTAGCAACTGCTGAGACTCATGTTGCACTTCAACAATTCGATGAAGCGATTGCGTTACTAACAACTTCAAATCAAGAGTTTCAACATCACCCATCTGTTTCATCACTCCTTGGGCAAATTTATTTAACAAGTGGGCAGCCAGAAATTGCCGCAAAGTGGTTTGAAGATTCACGAATGCTTGGAAGTAATAGTACAGAGGCATTGACTTCTCTTGTGGCTGCTCAATTCCAGGCAGGTTTATACGCTGATTGCATTCAGAGTTTGTCTTTGCTTGAGCATGAGGAAGAGCAACTTTCTACAACGATGCAACGGGTGAGAGCGAAGTGTCTTAGCGCAACTGGGCAATCAATCAAAGGCCGCGATATCTGTCTTATGGTGACGCGTGAAACTCCAAACGATACTGGGGCATGGATTGATTTGGGGTTTATTTCTTGGGAAATGGGAGATTACAAGCGTCTTGGGGAATGTGGCGCAAAAATTAGTAAACTAGACCCCTCACTGCCAGAAGCGGCATTGTTTGAGGGAATCGCTGCAATCCACGAGGGTAACGAAACACTTGCAAACCAGAAACTCGCTTTATTAGAGTCCGATAACACCATACATGGCATTGATGAACTCATTCAATCGTATGCAAAACACACAAAAATAGGGTCAGAAACACCAATCCACCTTGATATGCCTATAAAAACCGCCGATGGCATGGGTGAACAGCACCCCACCAGTGCAATTAGGGAAGACCACCCTCTGGCAAGTGCTGACTCAGATTCCCCGTGATGCCCCGTAGACAGAATTTGCTGCTGGGTTGAACAACCCAAGGCAGCAAACGTGTTTACAGATCCAATTTCAATCACAATCCTCGCTTGTTCAACTGTGACTACAGTTGTGGCGATTGTTGTGGCAATAAAGTGGAAAGCCCGAGAGTCCACTGCAATTGCTGCGATGCAAACAGCGAAACTTGACGTCGATGAAGCTCAAGCAGCTCTTGATGCTGCCAAAATTCATGGCTGTATTGACCGTACCCATCGGCGTCAGGTGGAAGCTGTTTTTGATGTGCTGCGTGATTCAGTACTTGTCGTTGATGCTCACGGCGAAATACTTCATGCAAATGATTGTACTGCGGGTTTACTTTCGGTTGACCCAAGCGAAGCCGCAGGTTTACGTCTGCAAGACGTCCTTCTTGACCATCAACTAGTTGCAACTATTTCAGATGCTCGAAATGGGCTACCAAAAGAAGGTCGTTTTTACGAACAAGAAATAAAGATTAACGGAGAACCAGTTGCTTTTGAAGTCCATCTGCAATCGGTCGGCAGAACCGATGAACCAATGCATGCAGTTGTGACTGTTCTTCGCGACTTGTCAAAAGAAAGAGAAATCGCTCGCCTCAAAAGCGATTTTGTTTCGAAAGCAAGTCATGAACTTCGTACTCCACTGTCGTCGATTTCTGCATATATTGAAATGCTTGTTGATGGTGACGCTGCAGACGAAGAAGCACGTCAAGAATTTTATGGAGTGATTGCAACAGAGACTGATCGTCTGAGGAGAATGATTGATAATTTATTGAACATCAGTCGTATTGAAGCCGGTTTAATGCACATCGACCGTGAGCGAGTTGAATTTGTTGAGTTAGTGAATCGCGCAGTGACAACTATGGCACCTCAAGCACAAGCAAAAGAAATTGAAATCCATACCCAGCTGGCATCATCCGAGCTTGCAGTGAAGGGTGACAGCGACATGCTTTATCAAGTTGTTGTGAATTTGTTATCAAATGCGATCAAGTACACGCCAAACGGTGGAAGAATATCGATAGACGCAGATTCTGAAAACCTAACACACAGTCTTCATTTCTCAGTATCAGATACGGGCTTTGGAATCGCGCCTGATCAGACAGAAAAAGTCTTCGACAAATTTTATCGTGTAGAAAATTACCGACATGTCGCACATGGAACGGGTCTTGGGTTGAACTTGTGTCAGCACATTATCGAGACCCTCCATAGTGGCCAAATTGGTGTCGAATCAACATTAGGCATGGGATCCAAATTTTGGTTTTCAATTCCAGTAGGAGATTGCGTTGCAAAAGTCGCAGCATAAACGAGTAGCATGACAACCACGCACAAAATTCTGATTGTTGATGACGAGACGCATATTCTTCAGGTACTCTCCCTCAAGCTTCGAAGTTGTGGATACGACATTTCAACAGCAATTGATGGAGAAGATGCATTACATCAAGTCAAGAAAGATATGCCAGACTTGATTATCTCAGACGTACAGATGCCATATATGAATGGGCTAGAATTTGCCGGTGAATTGTTAACAAACAAGAACACCGTGCACATTCCAGTAGTCATTCTGACAGCTCGTGGGCATACGTTACAGCCAAGTGACACGGATTTGCCAAATATTAGAAAAGTACTGAGCAAGCCATTTAGCCCTCGCGGTATTGCCCAACTTGTAGCGACTATTCTTGAGGATGTTCCAACGCGGCACTCTGGCAACTCGGAGGCAGCGTGAAAAAAACGAATTGTGTGACAACTCAGTACCAACACGTTTCTGTTCTTGAGAAACAAATGCGAAGCACCGGAATAATCGTGTTACATTGTGATGAAAACGGAAAAGCTTCTTCGCCACATGAAAACGATTGGCTTGTGAATCTTTTTGCTGCATCTCCACTGACCAATAGAGCGATTGGACGAGTCGTAGATACATGGAAAGCAGATGAAATTAATCAAGCAACCGAAGCATTTGCTGGTGCGTGGATTGTTCCCGTGAAGTTTCGTCAATCAAAACGTAAAAGCACATTTGCTATTGGTCTCATCGTTACTGAAGAATTGTGTGACTCAGAGTATTTTTATGCCCTTTGCCAAGCGAGTAACGCAGACGTGACAGTTATGCGAGAGCTGATCCAATCACTTCCACCAGTTGCAAAGCAAGACGTTCAAAACATGGCAACACTGTTTCAGATTGCTTGGAATGCTCAGGCGCAGAACGATGTGAACCAAAGCACAATTGAGTCGTTTGGACAGGAACTAGCAGATTCATACGAAGAAATTAGCTTGCTTTACACAATGACAAGTAGCATGAACACGGTGAACCACCCAGAACGGTTCATCGAACTTGCCTGTGATGAATTATTGCAAACACTACCATACGAGTGGGTTGGTGTAAAACTTTGTATTGGGAATCAATTGCCAACCTTGGGCGATACGTTAGTTCTTGCAAGCAATGAATCTCAAAATGCAAGTGAACTCAACGAGATGGCACAAGCAATATTCAACGATTCGCAGCCAAGTGTGACCAAAATCGCAAATGGAAACGACGAACTTTCTCATCAATTCGGACCAGCAACAATTGTTGAACCAATCGTAAAGGATGGCTCAACAATCGGTGTATTAATCGCAGCAAACAAACAGGGCGATGACTGCACAGCATCATCTGTTGATATCAAATTAATTTCTGCAACAGCAACTCAACTCGGCAAATTCCTTGAAAACGCCCTTTTATATGAGGACTTAAATGCGACCTTCCTTGGCACACTTGAAGCACTAACAACTTCAATTGATGCGAAAGATAAATACACATGTGGTCATTCTCAAAGGGTGGCGTTACTCACATCACAACTTGCCCAAGCGTATGGTCTTGACCTTGACCAAGTAGATCGTTGTCGAATTGCTGGGCTGGTTCACGACATCGGTAAGATTGGTGTGCCCGAGTATGTTCTTTTGAAGGAGGGTGGACTTACAGCGGACGAGTTTGCCACAATCCAAAAGCATCCAGAAATTGGAGCGCATATTTTGCGAGACATTCCCCAAATGGAGGACATTCTTGGAGGCGTACTTCATCACCATGAAAAATTTGATGGCAGTGGTTATCCACATGGTCTTACAGGTAATGCCATCCCGCTTATTGCAAGAATGATTTCAATTGCCGATGCTTTTGATGCGATGTCTTCAAGCAGAACGTACCGTACTGCGATGACTCGTCAATCAGTCCTTGAGGAAATGAAGTTGGTTTCAGGCACGCAATTTGACCCAGAACTTGCGGAGTTGTTTTTTCAGCTAGATTTCTCAGCATGGGAAAAAATGATGATTGAACATCAAGAACGAGTTCCTATAACTATGAAGGATGCAGCATGAACCTCACTTCTGAATTACATAGAGCAGCAATGGTTTTGACTATTTCAGGCGAGTTTACTGTCGATAATCACGATTGTTTCCAACGAAACGTCCGAGAAACTCTTGGAAAATTCAATTCGAACGTCATTATCGACTGTAGTGATTTGTCATTGATTGATTCGGTTGGGCTTGAGTCGTTCCTTTGGTTATCCGATGAACTCAATCGTAATGGTAAAAAACTGAGGTTTGCTCATGTGCCAAATTCAGTCCAACGAGTGTTCCTGCTCACTCGCTTGGATCGCGTTTTTAGCACTCAACAAACCGTAGAAGATGCAGCACGGAGTTTTGCGTAAGAACACATGTCGAATTCAGAACACACTACCCCAGCAATTCCAGCCCAAGCCCCACTTGGTCAGTTGTTATTGCGCAGAGGAGATCTTACGCAAGAGCAACTTGACGAAGCTCTAAGGCACCAACAATCTTCTGATGAACGAAAACTTATTGGAGAAGTGCTCGTTGAATTAGGGTATATCGATGAAACAGGTGTTCTAGAAACACTTGCAGAAGCGTATGGAATTCCGTTTGCATCTGACACAGCACGTCTCGCAGACCCGAAGGTCATTGAAGTCTTGCCCCGCGAATTCTTAGAGGAACATGGCGTATTGCCAATGTTTCTAGTTCGCGGAGTGTTGACGGTTGCGGTGAGCGAACCGGCAAATCTTTATTTACTTGAAGAAATCGAACGACGTACAGGTCACCGAGCGCAAATCGTAGCTGCAACCGCAGATGATATTGCTGCAGCACATCGTTCGTATCTTCCAGCAGCAAATGTGTTTGTAATTGATGAAATTTACGAAGACATCGACGAACATGATTTTGCTGTCATCGAACAAGAGTCCACTGAACTTGCAGATCTTGAAGAAGATGCGGGGCATGGTCCAGTTGTAAAACTTGTGAATTTTTTAATCTATTCAGCGGTGCAAGAAGGCGCTTCAGATATTCACATTGAACCCGATGACCACTCCCTTCGTGTTCGGTACAGAATTGATGGAA
>CAZRPZ010000030.1:0-8286 GCA_964602215.1 uncultured Isosphaeraceae bacterium
ATTGTCTGAATGGAATGTTAAACCTAAGAAACCTAAATCAAAAGAGCGTGCTACGAAGAAGAATCCTTATCTTCACCTTCAATGGTTAAGCGAGCAGGGTGACCAAACCAAGCGTTGATTTCGGCTTCTTCGTAATGTTCCTTGAGCGTTGCAACGACATCCTCCATCGATCCATCAGCATTCGCCCACCCTTTGAATACGTCTGGAAAATCCACGCTGCAGTTTTCGCATTTTTTAGAATTGTCAAACCGAATGGGGCACCAAAAAGATTCAATGTTGCGAAGCATTTCTGAGCCAAGCGACCAGACGCCGGTCATCCAGTCGCAGTACAAACACCAAATTAAATCGTGGCCAACTAAATTTTCAAATTTGTACCGTCCAACTCGCACCCAGTCACTTTGTTTGTAGCGGGGAAAACGAATAAGCCAGACGAGCCAAGGGTACACGACCAACTCAGCAAGTCGAACGAAAATGAACACGGGAACTGCAAGCGCAGTAATCCACACAGCGGTGAAATTTCGCCATGGTCCAACGAGCGCATTCAAAAACTTGACAATGCGAGGCCCCTTGCGTGCTTTCGGATGCATTAACCCATGCAATGTGGTCCAAATCATGACAGCGAGCACTTGGGCTACGACTGACGCGGCTAACCCTATCCAGCCGCCAAACACAGGTCCAAGAATGAGCGGTAGCCCTGTGAAGAAGCCAACCACCAAGTCGAGCCCAGGCGCAACGCAAAGCCACTGAGAAAGTGCTTTGCCTGCTGAACCAAGCCGCGGAATCAGGTGAAGAAGCCCAACTCCAATCAATAATGCTCCAAGGGTAATACCGCCAATTGTTACTCCAGTACAGATGTAATCATGCATGTGGGGGATGGTAACAGGTGTAGGAGAATTCGACGTGACTGTCACTAGAAATCGTAACAGGTGTAGAATGGTGGTGATGATTATCCTTACTGCCCTGAAAGAAGAAATTCCAACGCTCTATACAGAACCACATGTTTTTGTCACAGGGCTTGGCAAAGTGAACGCGACGCTACAAGCGACAAAGTTGATTTTGCAACACAAACCACCACTCGTCGTGAACTTCGGAACTGCGGGTGCTCTAACGGACGATTTTGAGCATGGTCTTGTCGAATGCACTGGTTTTATTCAACGCGACATGGATTGCTCGCCGCTTGGCTTTGAAAAACATGTCACACCATTCGAAGAGGGTGGTCACATGATTGGAACACCAGAAATTGTTTGCGGTACAGGTGACAGTTTTGTCACCAAATGCGAACTTTCGGGGGCGGGGGTGGATGTGGTTGACATGGAAGCGTATGCCATTGCTAAGGTGTGCAAACATTTCAAAGTACCATTTCGTTGCTTTAAATACATCAGCGACAAAGCAGATGAAAACGCCGGCGATGATTGGGCGAACTTTGAACACGCTAAAGCCGAAGCACTGTTAATTGAGCAGTTAACGGTGTTACGGGGCAATATTTGTAGTCACTGAATTTTGCCTTATTTTCTTGAATTGTGTACCGATTATCGGCAGGATAACGCTTGTAGGAGTGTGGGACGCATATTCCAACATGTATTTCCAGGAGTCCATTATGAAGGCAAAGAAAATGATGAACAAACGAACGGTTCAAATCGTACTTGCACTTCTAGGGTGCGTGTTGTGTGTTGGCGCGGCAAACGCGCAGACACCAATCGTGAATGAAGAAGCTAAACTCTTGTCAAGCGATGGTGAGGCTTATACAAACTTCGGTAACAGCGTCGCTATCGACGGGAACCTCGCACTTATTGGGGCATACCGCGATAACGGCAACGGCTCCAATTCTGGTAGCGCGTACCTCTACCGCTTTGATGGAAGCAGTTGGCAAGAAGAGGCGAAACTCCTTGCAAGCGATGGTGCAAGTGAAGACAATTTTGGCAGAAGCGTCTCCATCGATGGGAACCTCGCTTTGGTCGGCGCCTATTGGGATGATGACAACGGCTCCAATTCTGGTAGCGCGTATATCTTCAATTTTGGTTCTTGCGAAGGCGATATTAATGGTGATGGCAATGTTGGTGTTGGCGACATTCTTGTAACCATTGAGCAGTGGGGACCTTGTTCAAACTGCGATGCAGACATCAATGGTGATGGAGAAGTTAATGTTATTGACCTTCTTGCAATCGTTGGCGCTTGGGGTCCTTGCGAATAATTTCGACGTGACTGTCACACAGAGCGAGTCCGCGAGCGACCAGTGACTGTCACTAGGAATCGTCACTAGGAACTATCACTAGAAATCACGACCAGTAACTGTCCTGCTTCGCAGTGTGACGGTCACCTTCGGTGACAGCCACTGTAGCGAGGCCGCGAGCGGCAATGTTTCAACGGGTACTGTTCGGCGTATTTGGCTCTACAATACAAACATGAAAACATTACAAACAACACCGATTTCACTAGATGCGATTCAATCATTCCGAGATGCCTTTGAAAAGGATTCTTCTGCAAAAACTGCTCAAAATGCTGTGACTCAAACGACAATCGACGATATCGCACTCGTACGAGATATTGTGCAATCAACCGATTTTACTTTCTCTACTCGGCTCGATGATTGGAAAGTAACCAACCAGAAAAAATCCGGTCGTTGCTGGCTTTTTGCAGCACTCAACATGCTTCGTGTTCCTGCGATGAAAAAAATGGACGTGAAAGATTTTGAGTTCAGCCAAAACTGGGCGATGTTCTGGGACAAATTTGAACGCGCAAACTGGTTTCTTCAACACATTATCGATACTGCAGACCGTGATGTCGATGATCGTACTGTGGCATTTCTACTCAACGATCCTATTGGCGACGGTGGTCAATGGAACATGTTTGTCAATCTTGTGAATAAGCATGGGCTTGTTCCAAAGTCGGCGATGCCTGAAACTGAAAGTTCATCTTGCACGATGAAGATGAACATGATTCTAAAGTGGAAACTTCGTGATGGTGCGGAGAAACTACGAAGTGCCGATTGCAATATGGAAGAACTTCGCGAGAAAATTCTTTCGGGAGTTTGGCGCATCCTTTGTATTCACCTAGGCACTCCTCCAACAAAGTTCATGTGGCAGTGGCAAGACAAAGACAAAAAATTTCACCGCAAAGGTGAAATGACCCCGCTTGAGTTTGCTGCTGAGTATATTGAAACACCGCTTGATGAATACATTTGTGTCGTGAATGATCCACGCCCCCGAAATGAATATTTGTCCACGTACACCGTGGAGTGCCTTGGAAATGTCGTCGGTGGCGAGTTAGTGAAATATCTCAACGTCGAAACATCAGTGATGAAAACGTTAACGCAAAAAATGCTTGAAGATGAGAAGCCAGTTTGGATGGGATGCGATGTCGGGAAAATGTTTCGCAGAGATGTGGGTATTTGGGATGCAGCACTATTTGATTTTGAAGGCGTGTATGGCACAGAACTTGGATTAACGAAAGCACAACGGCTCGAATATCACCAAACGTTAATGACACACGCAATGCTCTTTACAGGTGTTGATGTCCACGATGGCGTTGCAAACAAGTGGCGTGTTGAAAACTCTTGGGGGGATGAAGAAGTCGGCGTCAAGGGCTTCCACGCAATGAACGATTCATGGTTCGATGAATACATGTTTGAAGTAGCGATTGAAAAGAAATATATATCACCAGAATTGCTTGCTGCTTGGGAAGAAGAACCAACAGTGCTTGCACCTTGGGATCCGATGGGGTCGCTGGCGTCGTGCAAGCAGTGTGACAGTCACCTGCGGTGACAGCCACGAGGCGTAGGTGACTGTCACATAAGCAAGTCGAGGATGCCCGACAAACCAAGCACCAAACTCACAATCCCATTGAGGGTAAAAAACGTGAACGCGATTTTTGTTGTCCCCCATTTTTTTACAGTGAGGTGTTCAACAATAAGTAAACATGCAATGGCAATCACTGCTGTTAAGAAGAGCCAACCCATATTTGGATCACTTGCACTAACACCGAACAATAGTGCAACGCAGATGCAATGCAAACATTGGCTGATGAGCATTGCTGGTCGTTCTCCAAGCGATGCTGGCATACTGTGTAACCCATCTCGGCGGTCGCACTCGACATCTTGCAATGCGTAAATAATGTCAAACCCAGCAACCCAACAAAGCACTGCCCCCGAAAGCAACCAAATTGGAAGGTGCGAGAGCGTTTCTGGTTGCACCGCAATTGCAGCAGCAATTGGGCTCAGAGCCAGCGATGCTCCAAGATACAAATGGCATAACCATGTGAATCGTTTGAGAAATGGATATCCGCTCAACCAAGCGAGAACAGGAATCGACAATACGAACGGAACATAGTTTTGCCACTGTATGAACAAGAGCGTTGTACACACAAAAAGAACAACATTCATGAAGTAATACGTCCTTGCAGTTGTCATGGTGACATTTCCAGAAGCAAGAACCCGATGCTCGGTTCGAGGGTTTTTTGCGTCTATGTTCTTGTCGACAATTCGATTCGCAAGCATCGCAACGTTTCTCGCGAAGAACATGCAGAAAACAATAAGGACAAGTTGCCAGCCGAACGTGGTCCAATCGATGTCTCCACTCAACGTCGCAGCCATGAAACCACCAAGAATTGCAAAGGGCATGGCGAAAATAGTGTGAGAAATCTTGATGTCTGCAAGCAGAGAGGCAATTTGCTTCATGGTGAGCATGATAGAATCCACAGCGAATGGCAACAGCGACAAAAACAGCAATTACCCCAACAAGGGAAGAAGATTACCCACAGTGGTATCAAGAAGTTATAAAAGCCGCTGATTTGGCAGAGACCTCGCCGGTGCGGGGGTGCATGGTTATCAAGCCATGGGGCTACGGGCTTTGGGAGAACATTCAAAAGAATTTGGATGCTCGTTTCAAGGCGACTGGCCATAAGAATGCTTATTTTCCTTTGTTCATTCCTTTGAGTTATTTACAACAAGAAGCTGACCATGTAGAAGGATTCGCCAAGGAATGTGCGGTTGTCACTCACCACCGGCTTGAGCCAGATGCAGAAGGCAAATTGCAACCAACCGGTGAACTTGAAGAGCCACTAATTGTTAGACCAACCTCTGAAACAATCATCGGAGAAATGTTTAGTCGGTGGATTGAATCCTACCGAGACTTGCCACTCTTGATTAATCAATGGGTAAATGTTGTTCGCTGGGAAATGCGAACGCGATTATTTTTGCGAACAGCAGAATTTCTGTGGCAAGAAGGGCACACGGCACACTCCACAGAGCAAGAGGCGATTGACGAAACATTGCAGATGCTTGATATCTATAAAGATTTCGCTGAGAACGCGATGGCGATGCCCGTCATTACTGGTGCCAAGAGCGAGTGCGAACGATTTCCAGGAGCAGTTGATACGTACTCCATTGAAGCGATGATGCAAGATGGAAAAGCGTTGCAATCTGGAACATCACATTTTCTTGGACAAAACTTTTCTAAAGCCCAAGATATTTCGTTCCAAAATGACAACAAAGAAATTGAACATGCATGGACAACAAGTTGGGGCGTCTCAACCCGTTTAATCGGCGGACTCATCATGACGCACGCTGATGATGATGGTCTTGTATTACCACCACGGTTGGCGCCTGCACACATTGTCATTATTCCGATTACATTTAAAGCAGATGATCCCGAAGCAATTTTGAATTACTGTCATAAACTCTCAGACGACTTAGGCGTCCTGAACTATCACGGCAGAAATGTCACGGTTGAAATTGACAATCGAGATATTCGTGGCGGCGAAAAAACATGGGGCTGGATTAAGAAAGGAATTCCGATTCGTTTGGAAGTTGGACCGCGTGATATGGAAAGTGATTCTGTTTTTATGGCACGCCGTGATAAAGGGCATAAAGAAAAACAGGGTGTCCCACGAAATGAGTTCATTGAAAATGCAACAGCAATTTTGGACGAAATTCAACAAGGGTTGTTTAACCGCGCACTGACACGGCGAGAAGCAGCAACAAGAACAATTGATTCAAAAGAAGACTTCTACCAACACTTTGAGGGGGAAGGCACTGGTTTTGTCTATGCACATTTCTGCGGTGATCCATCAATTGAAGATGAAATCAAAGCAGATTTGAAAGTCACCCTTAGGTGTATTCCTTTGCACGGACATGACGAAGAAGGCACGTGTATTTTTACAGGCAAGCCCTCAAAACAACGTGTTTTGTGGGCTAAATCGTACTAAATCTCAGAATAGTATTATCGGCTCAAGTAGAGGGCTTAAGCACGCCGATGTCTATTAGCCGCCAATGGTGGGCGGCGGTCCTTGAAATTATCGGTTGTTGCTGGAAGAGCAACAATCGTTTTTTCTTGGAGTTACTGGAAGTATGAGTGATTTAGGATACTGTGTACGTATGCGAACAAGTAGAGCAATCTCAATAGCCCTTAACCCAGAAACGAATGCTGTGCCGTTGCAACAAATTGTTGCAGCACAAGTTCCCGGCAAAGTGGATTTTGATGGTGTTGAAGTTTCAAACGTACAACCATTGCAACTCTACACTCGTTGCGCTGATCGAATCGAAGCAGCAACACGAATTGCAACTGGTCAACGATTAAATATTCAAGCGTGATAACATGAATTAGACGTGTTTCAGTTATGCGATACTTGTTTTAGTGGGCAAGTCAAATCGTAAAATTGCGGCGCCTTCTGGCATACACATCTTCGCATTTTGTAAACCAGTAGGTAGCAATATCGCTGTGCCAACCGGTGCATTGACAGGGATATCGTGTTCAACTTTTACATCCCCTTCAACAACCATCAATACAACTGGCAAATCATCAACAACGAGTTGAAGCGTAGTATCCTTTGTTGCTTCAACACGTTCTATTGAAAAGAATGGCGTGTCTACAAAGTGCGTTGTGAGAAAGTCGCCACTTTGCAGAGGTGCTGATTGCTTGAAGATTATTTCGGGGGCATCAAAGTCAATACATTCCATCGCTTGGTCAATATGCATCTCTCTGTCGGTTCTACCCCAATCCCAAATACGAAATGTTGTATCACTTGGTGTTTGGACTTCTGCAACAAGCACACCCGCGCCAAGCGCGTGGCATGTTCCACTAGGCAAGTAATAACATTCGCCTTTTTTGACGTTAATCGCGTTGAGCAGTTCGGGAACACTATTGTTCTCGATTGCTGCTCGAAGTGATCCTTCGGATGTGCCTTCTTTTAATCCAACATAGATATAACTTCCGGGGGTTGTGTCCAAAACAATCCATGCTTCACTTTTGAGGTGGACTTCAGGGTGCTGTTTCGCGTATTCATCACTGGGATGTACTTGAACAGACAAATTGTCGTTCGCATCAAGGAATTTGACGAGTAACGGAAATTCTTCATCAAGAGTTGTCCCAGCGAGCGGCCCATTTGCAATGACACTTTTTCCATCTGGGACGCTTTCAGGTAAATCAGCAATCTCCCATGATTCTCCAATCAATACATCAGGTGGTAATTGTTTTCCAAATCGTTCGAGCGTGCGACCACCCCAGACTTTCTCTTTTAGTATTGGTTCAAACGTAAGTGGGTAAGGTTCCATCACATCATCATGCCAGTGATTTTGGCTTCAAAAATAAATGTGCCATCTACAAATCCTTGGGCGTCACAAACAAAACGGCGTCGTTGAAATTTACGAATAATTGATACAAGTGCCAGCGTGTCGCCGGGAACGACATGATCTCTGAACGAACAATTATCACACCGTGTAAATCCCATGAAGTGCGTGACTTCTGAATTTAAGTGATACAGGACGCTGCTGATTTGTGCTGCTGCTTCAATCATCAGGACTCCCGGATACAAAGGGCGACCTGGAATATGACCCGAAACCCAAAATTCGCCATCTTTCACTTCTTTTACTCCAGCGGCAATGCTGTTGTCTTCGTTGACGTACGAAATATAATCGAGTTGGCGCATGTCGCCAGACTGTGGGTTTATCGCACCAATCTCATCACGAGATATTGCAACATTTGAAAAATCAATCGTTGAGATGTCAATAAGTGGTTCTACTGCCATGATTGAACAGGGTATCAAAGAAATAGGTCCAAGCGATGCTCGGACCTCTTTCTTTCATTCGTGGTTAAATTGATTATCCGTCGCTGTCACGAAGACTTAGAACGTCTTTACGGACATCTTGAGCAGCAGCCTTAATATCTTGCATTGCCTTCCGTACGCGAGTGCCAGCAGCTTTGTTGCCACCTTCGCATTTTGCCATATCGTCGGTCACGTCACTCACGAGTTGAACTAGTCTTTCATACGATTCCATTTGTAGTGCCTCCAAAG
>CAZRPZ010000031.1:0-5969 GCA_964602215.1 uncultured Isosphaeraceae bacterium
GTTCGCGTTGGTGAGCATGTCAACAACGGAACTCGAATTGCAAGAATTGTGAATAGTGGAAAATTAGAAATCCCATTGAGATTGCCATCGCATGCACGCTCAACTGTTCATGTTCATGATCCTGTGTCCCTACGCTCAGCAGGATTCGGGAAGCGTTACTGGGAAGCACGTGTCTCTCGGATTGCTCCTGAAGATGATTCAAAATCTCGAACGATGATTGTCTATGTAGATATCGAGCAGGATCCAGAGAGTGGACATCGCATTCCTCCAGGATTGTTCGTGCGAGGGGAAGTTGTGAATATGACAGATTCTACATTACGATGGGTTGTACCCAGAAGATCTATCCGAGATGACCGAATTTTCGTTGTTAGGGATTCAGTTGTGCGTAGTATTCCCGTCATTGTTGATTACTCAGTCACTGGATTCATCGATGAATTCAACTTGCCAGACTTTGATTGGGCTGTACTTGCAACCTCTCTTCAAGAAAATGATTTGGTTGTCGTTGATCCGGGTGGTACTTTGCGTGACGGAATGAGTGTTCGTTCGATTCTTGCCTCTGAGGTACTTTTAGAATGAACCTTCCACGATTTGGTGTTCGTAATCCAGTCCCAATTAACTTAATGATGGCTGCTTTTATCCTTGCAGGAATCTACTCGGCATTTACGCTGCGTCGTCAGTTTTTTCCAGATATGAATTTTGATACAGTTGTTGTGTCAATGGAATATCCGGGAGCGTCTCCCGAGGAAGTAGAATCTTCAATTGCAACGAGACTAGAAAATACAATAATCGATGTAAAAGAAGTCGACGAGATTAGAACGACTTGTGTGGAGGGGGAAGTTTCAATTGTTGTGACATTTAAAGAGGGGACTGTAAAACTAGATGATGCGATTGATGATGTCAGGCGTTCGGTCGAAGCACTTCAGGATTTGCCATCTGATGTAGAAAGACCTCTTGTCACAAGGCAAGAGCCATCAATGCCAGTCATTATGGTTGAACTTTGGGGTGAGGTAGACCCTCAAATTATGAAGAAAGCAATCCGTGATATCAGAGACGACCTGCGTTCTTTTGATGAAATGGGGGCAATATATGTAGGTGGTGATATCTCAAGTGAACTAACAGTTGAAGTAGATCAAGATAGTTTGGTTGAACATGGGCTTTCCATCACTGAAATTGCTGACAGAGTGTCTATTTGGATGAGTCAAGTTCCGGGTGGTACTTTGCGTAGCTCAGGCGGGGACATTGTGATACGGACTGATACTCCAGAAGAGACATCATTAGATCTTGAAAAAATTGTTATCCGTTCTTCCCAAGATGGCGAAACGCTTCGATTGGGAAATCTTGCAACAGTTCAAACAACTCTTGTCGACATCCCAATGTCAATCCGATTTAATTCCCAGCCCGCAATGAACATCTATGTTACAAAATCGGGTGATCAAGATATTGTCAGAATTGCTGAAATAGTCAGAGCATACGTAGCTGGTCGTTCAGGGGAACAATTCGAAAAAAATTGGAAAGATGCATTGGGGAACAGCAACTCAGTAGTTCAAAAGGCATGGCAACTAGGCATAGATGCAGAACCATTGCCAACTGGCGCTTCTATTTCAACTTTTATAGATCTTGCAAGATTCGTTGAGGGTAGAATGAGTTTGCTTACTGAAAACGCTTTGTATGGAGGGGCACTAGTTTTTATTTTGTTACTTCTCGCTTTGAATTGGCGTGTTGCACTTTGGGTCGGAATAGGATTGATTACTGCATTGGGTGGCACGTTATTTATCATGTCACTCTTTGGGATAACATTAAACATGCTCACGATGTTTGCCCTCATTCTTGTCCTTGGGTTATTAGTTGATGATGCTATCGTTGTTGCAGAAAATATCAAAGCTCAACATGAAAAAGGCACTCCCGCGATGGACGCAGCTGTGAATGGAACATGCGAAGTTCTATGGCCTGTCGTTGCAACTGTTCTTACTTCTATTGTTGCTTTCTTGCCTTTAACTTTTATCAAAGGCAATACTGGTGACTTACTTGGAGCACTTCCCATTGTTGTTGCTTGTGCATTAAGTATGAGTATTTTTGAAGCGATACTTATTTTGCCGGGACATTTAGGACATAGTCTTGAGAAATCTGAACGACCTCGTACCTCTCGTGCTTCAAAAATGTTTCGAGCATTTGAATTGAAAAGAGATAGGTTGATTTTTGAGCGCATTGTTCCGACTTATGTTTTGATACTTTCTTATGTGATACGTTTTCGATATATCGCTCTTTCTGTTGCACTTTCAACGCTACTGGTTTCATTTGGGCTTGTTGCTGGTGGTCGAGTTGGATACGAATTTATGACAATTCCTGATGCTGAAACGATTGCAATTCACGTTCGGATGCCAGAGGGGACGCCATATTCACAATCTCTTTCCATGCTTGAGCATATTGAACAAGCTGCGAGAAAACAAACACAGGTACATCATATTAGTACAGCTGTAGGCGTACAGATGCAAACAGGAGACTCAACGGGCGGATTGGGTTCAAATCTTGGGCAGCTCTTTATAGAATTAACCCCAGCGGAAGATCGCATACTGAATGCAAATGAAATTATCGATCAAATTAGATTAACGCTAGGCGACCATGCAAAGATGGCGGACAGTATTGTGTATGAAATGATATCTGGTGCTCCGGGGGGAGCGGACATTACAATTAAATTACATGGTGAAAGTGAGAGTAGCATGCTTGCTGCGACGGAAATGGTTCAAGAAGATTTACGCCAATTTTCTTCTGTACAAGACATCACAAACAGTGCGTCAGCAGGTCAACGCGAACTTCATCTTGAATTGCGTGAAGGTGCAACAAGTGCTGGCATTACGTTAGCTGAATTGGCTCGTCAAGTAAGAGGTGCTGTATATGGACTAGACGCTCATGTCTTTGCGAATAATGGTGAAGAAGTAGATATTCGCGTTAAGATGGGAGAGGATGTCCGAAAAAACTTGGGCGAGTTAGAGCAACTCTGGGTGACGACAAAAAATGGCGTGTCAATTCCACTTGTAGAAATTGCCCAAATTTCAGAGAAGAGGGGATATACCTCAATTAATCGAGTCAATCGTAAACGTACAATTACAATTACAGCCGACACGAATGAAGAAGTGAGCCCAGAATCGATTTCATCACAATTGCCTTTTGAAAAATGGAGAACTCAATTTCCAGAACTCGAATTTGCCAAGGGGGGAAGACAAGAGCAAGAACAAGAGGCATTTGCATCTCTTCCCATTGGATTCTTCGCTGCCTGTTTAATGATCTACGTTATTCTTGCGTGGCTCTTTAGTAGCTATTTTCAGCCATTTGTAGTGATGTTTGGAATCCCATTTGCATTAATAGGTGTAATCTGGGGTCATTACATAGCTGGAGTGTCACTCTCTTTTTTGAGTATGATCGGATTCGTTGCGTTGAGTGGAATCGTAGTAAATGATTCTCTTATTTTTGTAGAATTTTATAATTCGAAAAGAAAAAGTGGTGATAATTTGAAGGAAGCACTTCTGGGAGCAGGTGCGGCCAGACTGAGACCAATCTTTTTGACAACAATTACAACTGTATTCGGACTGACGCCTTTGATGTTAGAGCAATCCATGCAAGCCAAATTTTTGATTCCAATGGCTCTTGCAATTTCGTTTGGTTTGATGAGTGCTACTGTCCTTATCCTCTTGCTATTACCCGCTTTACTCGTTATTGGTGACGATCTGAGAAATGCTGTTAGGTTCCTTTGGATGGGCAATAGTGAGGGTTCGCTATAATACTGCACCCCTCGGAACTTCATTAGTCAACTCCCGAGCGGTATGTGGCTATGAAATATCTACAAGGCATCCCTGTTAGTCCCGGCGTAGTCATTGGGAATGCTATGGTTTTAGAAAAGTCTCTTCACCGAGTACCTTTTCTCATATTAGACCGCGACGAAATCCCCGCTGAACTCAGTCGTTTTAATGCTGCAATTGATGTTGCCCGTAAAGAAATTGCCCGTGATCGAGAACAAGTTGCTGAATCCTTAGGTGAAGAGCCAGCAAAGATATTTGAATTTCATATTGGTCTCTTGAGCGATGAATCACTTGTAGAACCGATTAGAAATCGAATTCAATCTGAAGGCGTAAATGCAGCGTTTGCTGTTGTAGAGGCATTTGGAGATCTTGCTGATCAGTTTCGTTCAATGGAAAATCCTGTTTTCCGAGACAAGGCAAACGATGTTTTTGACTTAGAACGCCGATTGATGAATCAATTGACTGGTGGATCAAAGGATCGGCTTGCTTCAGTTGATGACCCAGTCATCGTTATTTGCCACCAAGTGACTCCAGCAGATGCAGCGACGTTTAACCACAAAAATGTGTTAGGGCTTGCGACTGATGTTGGCGGTAGAACGGATCACAGTTCAATCGTTGCAGCAGCTATTGGAGTGCCTGTTGTTGTAGGTTGTAAATCAGTAGCTGAAGAAGTTAGCGATGGAGATTTGCTTATTCTTGATGGAAAGTCAGGGACTGTAATAATCAACCCTGATGAAGAGACTATTTCCAAAACACGACAGAACATTGAGCTACTTGAGTCGTTCAAACTTCAAGCACAAGAAATTACTAAACAAAAATCTGTGACTGCAGATGGTATCGATGTACATTTATATGGCAACATTGAATTTTCACATGAAATTGAACAAGTTATTCTTAAAGGTGGAGAAGGTGTTGGACTATATCGGACAGAGTTCCAATATCTAACAAGTTCGTCATTGCCAACGGAAGAAGAGTTATACGCTGAATATTCGAGTGCTATTCGAAATTTAGCTGGTAGACAGTTAACAATTCGCACGTTAGATCTTGGTGCTGATAAGTACACTCAATCACAAGCAATGGAGCCAGAGAGAAACCCATTTTTAGGTTTGAGATCAATTCGATATTGCCTTCAAAATCAAGATCTTTTTAGAACACAATTGCGTGCCATTATTCGCGCTTCTGCAGTTGGACCCCTTCGAGTCATGTTTCCCCTGATTACATCGATGAACGAATTGCGACAATCTAAACTTATATTTCAAGAAGTTGTTGAAGAGTGCGAGGAAGACGGGCTTGATTTTTCTCCGAATATCCCCTTAGGGATGATGGTTGAGGTCCCAAGTGCAGCCCTCATGGCGGCAACATTTACCAGAGAAGTTGACTTTTTCTCTATAGGAACGAATGATTTGATTCAATATACAGTTGCGGTTG
The DNA here is from genome assembly GCA_964602215.1 of uncultured Isosphaeraceae bacterium. Taxonomy (GTDB): domain Bacteria; phylum Planctomycetota; class Phycisphaerae; order Phycisphaerales; family SM1A02. The sequence goes on from CAZRPZ010000031.1 coordinate 5,223, forward strand.
ACCGAGGGAATGAACGGGTAGCAAGTCTATACACCGCAGCGAATCCTGCAGTCATTAAGTTGATAAAGTCCGTTATTAGGGCTGCAAGGCGGGGTAGGGTGGAAACCAGTTTATGTGGTGAAATCGCTGGTGATCCGATATATACTATGCTATTGATCGGTCTTGGCCTTAGGAATCTATCGTTGGTTCCGTCTCAAATTCCTGCTGTGAAACAGGTAATTCGAAAGGTAAAGGTTGATAATTGTGAGCGTTTGGCCCGAAAAGTGGGCTCGCTCGATTCGGATCGTCGAATTCTCTCGACGCTCCGAAGTGAATTGCAGAAAACTGTGCCTGAGTTAATAGGCGGTTGGTCCGCTGAGCAGTGAATCTTAGGCATTTACATAAAACATCGATGCGCAGGGATCGCAACTAGATACAAAAGTATCGCGGCCTGCAAATCACCGAACATGACTTGGCAACGTTTGTTGTCAAACTAAGCAACGAAATACGCGGAATCTGCCCGCTAGAAAAAGTCTTAAGACTTTTCAATTCATTTTTAGTTGCTGTGTTCTGGCATACCGCAAAAGCGGAAAGAGTCTATTGTGACAAAAGCCAAAATAAGTGGGGGAACCACTAAGGGGAAACTGGACAATTCAGAGATTATGATTGTTAATGATGATCCCGGAGTTGAAACTAGAATCGCTATTCTCGAAAACGGTCGTCTCGAAGAACTGTATACGGAACGAATGAAAGCAGCGACAGGCGTTG
>CAZRPZ010000032.1:0-6918 GCA_964602215.1 uncultured Isosphaeraceae bacterium
AGGTAAAGATAGCACAGCGGGTAGACCTGATCGGGCATTACTGCTTGCTAAAGCGGCAACTGCAGCAGGTGTCGACGCACTTTTTGTTGAGTGTCACCCGACTCCTTTACAAGCAGCATCAGATGCAAGCACAATGCAACCACTTGAAAATATGTCAGAAATTATCACAAAATGTGCTTCTATTCGACAAATCATGCAGGACGTAGGATCAACTGAAGGTGTGAAATGACCACGTGTGATAAATGTGATAAACCCGCAATCTATCACGATGTGAGAATTGTCAATGGTGTTCATGACACTACACATTTATGTGCTGACCATGCGATTGAAGCAGGAGTAAACCTTGGTCCTGTTGACTTATCTATCGTGCTTCAAGATGCATGCACATTGTTTAGTAGTGAAAATGCAAAGTCTTGTGAAGATTGCGGAATGACAATATTGCAATATAAAGAAAACAGTTTGCTTGGCTGTTCAACTTGCTACGAAACGTTTCAAGAGGAACTAGAACACATTATTGCAAAAGTTCAGGACAACCACACTCAACACGTTGGACGAGCACCAGCTCAAACAAGCGTTGAGCAAAATCGTCATCTACTTATTCGAAGGTTATTAAAAAAGCTTGAGTCAGCAGTTCACGAAGAAGAATACGAAGAAGCTGCAGTACTGCGAGATCAATTGCGGGAACTTCATGATTCCCAAGAGCACAATGAAAATTGATACAGAACATAATTGTCCATTCAACAGTGACCACACTCCATTTGGCGATATCGTCTTAAGTAGCCGTGCACGACTTGCTAGGAACCTTGAGGGGTTTCCCTTTGTAAACCGCGCGAGTTCCTCTGATTGCATGGAAGTCACTTCTTTAGTCAGTCGTATCTGTAATCAAACTAGTTTACCCAACAAACTCGAGTGGGTAGACATGGACGAGTTAGACTCCATCACTACTGCGATGTTCGTCGAACGACATCTCATTTCAAGTTACCTTGCAACTGCTGAGCATCCTCGTGCAATTGCTGTAGGTCCGGAATTATCAAGAAGTGTAATGGTGAATGAGGAAGATCACATCAGAATCCAAAGTATTCGCCCAGGATTACAACTTAAAGACGTGATGGAAGATGTTCATCTGTTAGATCTGCGTATTGAAGAAGTCGTCTGTTATGCATTCCATGAACAACTTGGATTTATTACTGCCTGCCCAACTAATCTGGGAACAGGGGCAAGATTTAGTGTGATGTTGCATTTGCCTGGGCTTCGAATCATAAAAGACTTGCAAAGAATACATCAATCTTGTGAAGGAATGTCACTTGCAATAAGGGGCTATCGTGGCGAGGGCTCGGGAACAATTGCTGATCTGTTTCAAGTAAGTAATCAGATTACTTTGGGCAAAACTGAAGAGCAACTTTGTGAGATTCTATCTAATGATTTTTTGCCGCCAGTGATTGAATGGGAAAGAAGTGCAAGAATGCGTATTGCAAAGGAACAAGCAAGCAAACTTGATGACCAGACGTATCGCTCCCTAGGAGTGCTGAAGAATGCTCGCTTGCTCACATCTGAAGAAGCAATGCAGTGTCTAGGCAATTTACGACTGGGTATTTGTCTTGACAGAGTTAAAGACATTTCAATTCATACTATAAATCAATTAATTGTCGAAATCCATCCTGCACATTTAAAAAATAAATACGGGAAAGATATGGATTCGGATGAAATTAATATTTGTCGTTCGGAACACATCAGGAACAAGATAAAGGCGTGAGTTCATCCCGAACAAGGTTGGCTCCTTCTCCTACGGGCTCTCTTCATCTGGGCAATGTTTTCTCATTTGTTATAAATTGGGTCATTGCAAAACAGAATGATTGGGATGTTATTCTGCGAATCGAAGATATTGATGGTCCACGGAAGAAAAATGAAACGATAGAAGAATTAATTCAAGTTCTACAATGGCTTGGTCTTGATTGGAGTGGAAAACCAATCATTCAAACTGAACACCAAGAAGCGTCGAATAAAATGCTTCAGGAACTAAAGAAGAAGCATTTGGTCTACCATTGTTCTCTTAGTAGGCAAGAGATTGCAGCTTCACTGAGTGCCCCTCATGATGAGATTGTCATTGCTGAACCCGCATATAGACCGACAGATATTCAACTGCATAATGAGAAAGTGCCTGAAGACTCAACAAATTGGAGATTTATGGCTTCAAACAAAACAGTAACTGTTTCCGACGAATGTTGTGGTACTCATCAATTCACTTCATCTCAGGATTTTATCATCTGGACAAAGTCAAATGTCCCAGCATATCAACTTGCAGTTGTAGCAGATGATCATAGAGATCAGATTACTCACGTAGTCCGCGGTTGTGATTTATTAGAATCAACATCTTGGCAAGAACAATTGTATTCCGCCATGGAGTGGCCTATCCCAAAATGGTTCCATCATCCCCTCATCGTTGGAGAAGATGGAAAACGACTTGCGAAAAGACATGGCGACACAAGAATTTCGATGTACCGTGATTCCGGTATCTCTTCTGAACGAATCGTCGGACTTATCGCTACATGGTCAAATACCCAATCTGAAAGAACACCCATGAGTCTCAACGAGTTCAGACAATCTTTCGATATCTCTCAACTTCAAAGAAAAAATATCACTTGTACAAAGGAGGACGAATCTTGGTTACTCGAACGGTCTTGCTAACACTTTTATTGTTTCATTTTCAAGGTTGCACTTCATCTCCTTCAGCGGATTTCTATTCCGTTGAGATAGGCGGTGAAATGTTTTCGTTGGAACTGAACCTCGACAAAACAACGAGGACTAACGGCATGATGCACCGAACTTCATTCACACCACACGGTGGAATGCTATTTGTATTTCCAGATGCATCGATTCGTTCATTTTGGATGAAAAACTGCTTTGTTGACATTGATTTGATTTTTTTAGATTCTAGAGGAACGATTACAACCTTATACCAGATGCCATTAGAGCCTCCTCAGGGGCAGGAAGAGAGCGATTGGGAGTACGAGAGCCGCCTCAATCATTATTATTCTAATGGTCCTATTCGATTCGCTATTGAGTTAGAGTCTGGCTCCATTGACCGGCTACGCTTACGTGTCAATCAGCGAATACCGCTGGACTTACCCTATTTGAGGTCTCTAGCCCGATAAGTCCACCCCAATACCTGCACAACCCGAATAATCAGCAATCCCTGTGAGCAATAGAGAAAGATAACCTCTACTCAGAAATGTACGCTTCCGATGAAAGAAGCAAGGATTATGTAGCTTTATCAAGGTACTCGACCTTCTTCTATGCCCTATCGACCAACCATATTTATCCATCAACCTAAGACTCAGAGCCACACTACTTCGCTCTTGACAGATGAGTTAATGTGCAGGTGGCCCCACGGCATGCCACCCTCATTTACATCTGTCATTCAAGACGCAGACGCAGCGTTACTGTTTGCAGATGGACATGCAGAGTTGTTGACACTCCTGCCAACCTTGATTGACCTCTCGAAAATGAATATCCAAATTGTCCTTTGCTGTGACGATTATGGAGACTTGTTTGACGTAATCGAATTGATGGAAGTCATTCATGTTGCCCTTGATGCAGATCCCTCTGTAATCACAGGTGTTTTATTCGGAGTAATTGGAAGGAATACACAACTCTCAAAACTTCGCAGCGAAGTAGGTTTAGTAAAAAGTTTACATTGTTCGCTACAAGATGATTTTTCACTTATCAAAGATGACTTGGAGATTGCAGCAACTGTGCAACGCGAATTTATGTCAACTGAAATTCAAGACGTGCATGGTATTTCATTTTCGTCACTTTGGAAACCAGCAGGCGTTGTGAGCGGTGATATGTATGACATTACACAACTAGACGATGATCACGTCGCAATCTTTATCGCAGACGCCATTGGACACGGTATTTCTGCAGCGATGCTAGCAATGATGCTTATGAGAACTTTATCTGCGACTCGTTTTGATTCAATCAGTGGAGAATTTACGCAACCAAAAGAAGTACTTAAACATTTAAATCAAGCACTGCTAGAACGATCAGGTGAACATGCACGATTCGCGACTGCAGCGTATGCGATCTACAATTGCAAAGAGAATCAACTGACGTATGCTGGTGCTGGGCACCCCCCTGCACTCATTAGTCGTTTTGGACGAGAACCGATTCTTCTTCATTCCCAAGGACCACTTCTTGGAGTGTTTGAACAAGATGAGTATACTCAATGTACAGCGAATCTATCTATTGGCGACACTCTTCTCATGTACTCAGATGGTTTTGAATTTGCTCTTGGCGAGAATCAGAGCAAAATCAATGGTGTCCCAACGTACCTCAAATCGATGGATGAATTTTGTAAGAATAGCAATGGCGACGTACTTGAAAAAATTACGACCTATCTAAACCAAACGAGTCCTTCGGTTGCTGAAGATGATTTAACAATGATATGTATGAAAGCAAATCGAGAGGTTTCCTCTATTCGGCTTGCTGCTTAGCGTACATGCATCTTTCGAAGTGACGCTACGACTGTCCTTGCTAAAATATCTGTTTCAATATTGACTCGATCATTTTTTTGCAGAGTGCCAAGAGTCGTTTCTTGGATTGTAGTAGGGATCAGAGCAACCTCAAACCAATTTTCACTTACCATTGCAATCGTAAGAGAAACGCCATCGATTGTAATTGAGCCCTTGGATACGACCGTTTCACGTTCAATATTCTCCATACTGATTTGAAGTCGTATATCGCCATCCTCGCTCTTTTTGATCTCGATAACATGCTCGACTCCATCGACATGCCCTTGTACAAAATGACCACCTAGACGTGAATCTAGGCGTAAAGACTGTTCGACGTTCACAAATTGACCTAATTCCAAAGAATCTAGGGTCGTACATTGTAAGGTTTCGCAAATGACATCAAAACTAAGTTGAAAAGTATCTGATTTGCTTGTGGCATCAGTTACCGTAAGGCAGCATCCTGAAATGTTGATTGATGCTCCAAGAGAAGGCAAATCGCTCAATCCAGAGCATGTAATACGCAACAATTTGCCAGAATCACTCTCTTGAAGAGCTTCTATCTTTCCAACTGCCTCAACCAATCCTGTAAACATACCAACCACTGTACTCTGAACTGCAGTTGCTTGGCAACTTCTTTATGTACACCCTGTCATCTTTCAGTGTAACTTTGTAAACTTTACAAATGATGAGTCAAAATTTGTCCTTCAAAATGGCATTCCCGCCTGTTTGCATATCCACGATAGTGTCCTTTTGCATTGCACTCTTCTCTCCATTTGCATTAGCAATTGACGGCACTGAATTGGTTGGAATTAATCTCGACTCTCTTCGAAATTCGGGGTATAGAATTGACTGGATGAACCAATCTTCTCTTCGAGATGTACGAATGCCAACGATCATTGGCGATTCTTTATACACCGTTGATGCTGATGATTATGTCACGAGATACGACTTTAGCTCTGGTGAATGGATTTGGTCATCGCCAGTTGGAAACAACGTCTTCACGTTACGAAGCATTACAGAATTCAAAGAGCGAGACCGAGTCTATGTTATTTCAGATGGCGCATGCTATGTCCTCGAAAGGGCAACTGGCAACTACCCAACGAACACGGAAGAGCAGAAAACTAACCACCCTAACGAAAGACAAGTTCTGCCCTTAAAGTGGATAGCAAATACTCCTGCGATAACTACAAATCAAAAAACACTGACCTATGGGTCTACTAGTGGTGACGCTATATGGTTTGACCCCTCAATAGGATATGACACGCATCGTTACAAAATTGGTTCTTCTGTTTATACAACACCAACCTTCGTTGAAGGCAAACGATCAATGGCTGGCCTCATGAGAAGAGCAATCATCGCCTCAGCAAAAGATGGCTCAGTAGTTGCAATAGACTTGAACGATATTCAAAAATTGTGGTCGCTTCAATACACTAGCCCTGTCGAAACCCCTGTAGAGTACGGCACTAGTTCCAAAGTATTTGATGGGGATTCGATAGAACGCACATCAATTTTTATTGCTGGCACAGATCAATATCTAAGAGCGGTTGATTTGCATACTGGAAAACAACGATGGAATTTCTTGACAGCAAAAACACTAACTGACTCCCCTGTTTTTATTAATGATCGCATCTATCAGCAAATTCCTGGAGATGGACTTGCAAGTTTTGAAGCTTTCCCAAGGTTACTTTCTGGAAAACAAGTGTGGCTTGCAGATGATGTCCTAGGGAGTGTAATCACAACGACCAAACAAGGTCAACTGGTCACATGGGATCAAAAAAATGGACTTCTTCAAGTCGTTGACCCCCGTATGGGTGGAGTAGTCTCTACGGTAGCTATTCCGAATACAACATCAGTTATATCAGACAAAATCGACAACGGTTCTATTCTCATCTTAACAAACAAAAATACACTTCTACGTCTTGTTCCTAGACGATAATTATGGCAGACATTCCGATTACACGAGCATTGATTTCAGTCAGTGACAAAACGGGTATTGTTGATTTTGCCACTTCTCTTGCTTCGTATGACATTGAACTTATTTCTACAGGTGGAACTGCAAAGACGCTGGAAGATGCGGGGCTTACAACCACTGATGTATCTTCAATCACCGGATTTCCTGAGATGCTCGACGGACGAGTTAAAACCCTACATCCTGCTGTCCATGGGGGACTTTTAGGTGTACGGGACAACCCCTCTCACGTTACTTCGATGTCTAAGCATTCCATTGAACCAATTGATCTTGTCTGTATAGATTTATACCCATTTGAAGAAACCATTTCCAGAGATGACGTTTCAGATGAAGAAGTCATTGAACAAATTGATATCGGCGGTCCTGCAATGATTCGCTCTGCTGCAAAGAATCACTCGTTTGTCACAGTTATTACATCTCCTGACCAATACAACAAAG
>CAZRPZ010000033.1:0-6404 GCA_964602215.1 uncultured Isosphaeraceae bacterium
TGCGGTCGTCATGCCATCGGCAGGATGAGGGTACTTTCGACAATCTCAAGTCGATTGCGGAATAAAAGTCCGGTAATAACTAACGATTGAACAACATGAGTACTGTGAAAAAGAGGGCAATCACACAAAGCACTACACAAACAGATAAAATTCTCACCGTTCTAGTACCCTGCTGCACTTTTCGTTGTAACGAATGAAATTGTGGGGAGCCAATCGATTCATCCTCAGAGTGTTGGCTTGGGGGAGGTGCTGTTGGCAGTGTCAATGGAGTTGATTGCGTATCTAAGATTTGTTCATCGGAGAGAAAAGAAGACATTCCATCAATTTTTCCTGCTGTGGGTTGTGCAGAATCTACGCCAAAATTATTACGATCTTGATACTTCAAAAATTGGGCACCACATCCACCACATGTTCGATCCTCTGGTTGGACATGCTCGCCACAACTATGGCATCGTTCAAGAAGATGAGAAATCCCAGGTACTCTTCTTGCAACTTTCCATAATTGACGAGTTGTGGGTCCTCGAATAATCGTATGACGCTCAATTTCACCGTTTTTTGCCATCTGAGCAAGTTGGTCGTACGTCACTCCAGGGAAAAATGGTCGATTTTTATCCCGAACCCACCAAGGACCAATGCCTCCCTCTGCGTACAACAGCCCATCTGAGTCCAGAGAGTTATCACAGACTCTACAGATCGAAGTTTCTTTTTGAGTCTCCCCACAAACGGGGCAGACGAGTATCCTTTGCTTTGCCATGATTCTCAAAACCATTGTACCCTCACTTGTAGCGCTTCTGGTGCTTCTAAGTTCTTCCCTCATCGGGTGTAGTCATTCCAGACGAAGCAACCCTTCTCTTCTGTTGAACACCGTTTCCTCACCAACAAATCATGATTCAAAAATTGTTGGACTCATTGGGAAAACGACAGTTCGCCGAGATGATCTCTGGATTGCATTACTTGAACTAGGCGGTGAAGAAATAATTGAAGACTATGTGCTTACCTTATCCTTAGAACAAGTACTCAATTCAAGAGGATTAAAGATTGTTCCTGAAGACATTGAATACGAATATCAACTACTTCGTTCTCTAACAACTCAGTCTGATGAGATTGCCTTCGAGAACATGTTGCAAAAGAAAGGAATTGGGCACTCTCGCAAATCAACATTGTTGTGGAGAAATGCCGCACTTCGCAAGCTCGTCCAAGATAACATTGAAGTCCACGATGATGCGGTTCGACGAATGTTTGCAATTCTACATGGTGATGTATATCCAACTCGTATTATTGTTCTTTCTACACTGCAAGAAGCAAACGAGGCAATTCAGAAACTCGAAGATGGCTCGATTTTTTCTGATATTGCAATCGAATATTCCATTGATTCAAGTGCTAGTAGAGGGGGGCGAGTTGAACCAATCTCACCATCTGATCCTTCTTGGCCATCACCGATTCGTGAAACAATCTCATCGATAGAAATTGATTTAATTTCAAATCCAATACTTATTGGTGATAGATGGGTAATCCTAAAAGTTACAGGAGAACCGATATCATCAGGGATTCTCTTTGAAGATGTTGAATCAGAAATGAATCGTCTCGCGGTGCTTACTCAAGAACGTTTTTACATGGAAGAATTAGTCCACGAGTTAATGCGAAAACAGACACTCAAAATAATTGATCCTGACGTGCAAAGAGCCTTAGGTACGAATCAAAACCATTCGAAGTAGAGCTATTGGAATTAATATGATGGCTGGAAGAAAAACACTCACCATTGCAGGAATTCCTTGCAATGGCATAAGCATCACAATCATCCCGCCAAACAAAATACTCAACGCAATCGCTCCGCTCTTAACCGCTTGTCTCGTAACAACAACATTGTCTCTTGTCACAAAACATGGAATCACGATAATCATTGCCAGCAAGTTCATAGCAATGGTGGCGAATCGAGCAAACCAGTGTCGACGTAGCAATGGTTCATCAAACGCTCCCGCAGCGTCTAGCATATTGTTGAGTTGAGACATGCCTAGCATCCCAATGTATTGACCATATCGGTGAAGTGTAAGAATGTAAGGAGAAAGTTCAGTTTCGTAAAATTCAATCGTCTCTGGCAATGAAATCGTTGCTTGACCATTTGTTTCATCTATATCTATTCGAACAGCTTTCCCTTCTTCAAGAATCCATCCAGAATTAGTTGCCGTGTCCCACGTCGCAGATGTCGATTGAATTTGACGTATCATCCGACCTCTTTCATCACGTTCAAGGAATGATGGCTCGGTAAGAACTCCAGTTGCAGGATTCAACGACGGAGCAAACAGTAGTGACCCATTATGATCAGGAGTGAATGGAACTGTGAACGAACCGGGAGTTTTATCTCCTGATTCATCATGATCACGAAGTAAGAGTGGTGCTACTTTTGGCAACATGTATTCTTGATTCACCAGTGCCAAGATACTTATACATGCCATAATGTATAAGAATGGGAGAGCAATTCGCCTCAAACTAATTCCCGCAGCCATAATCGCAACGAACTCGCGGGAACGCAACATATTTGCAGCAGTAAATCCCATTGCACCAATTGCAATCACACCGTGTAGATAGGCATACATCTGGAACAACCTCGGTCCTTCATAACCAATTGCAACTCGAATAATAGAAATAATTCGATGTATAAAACCACCTTCATCAGAAACAGACTCGGCTGTTTTTCCAAATTCATCTAGGTTTACAATGATGTCGATTACTGCCCCTAATAAATAAAATAAAGTAAAGAGGACAATAAAATTAATTGCCATCCTCTTCATAATATAAATCGTTAATCGTCTCATCTTAGGTTACTCGTAATCTCAACCAGTGAAAAATTACTAAACATGCAAGGGCAAAATTTCCAATCCACATAACACTAAAACCGGTTATTTCTTTAGCATCACGAATCATTTGACCACCAGAAAAAATTAATAACATCGCAACGACTGTTGGAATGAATACTTTTGCATATACATTCAGGGGCATTCGCTCAGAATTCCGTAATGCCAACAAACTTCCTAACAAAATTGCGAGCAACGGTAAAATGCTAACAGCCCATCGCTGTCCAATTCGACCTGCAACATGATTATCCAATGCCGCTACATGCCTTCGTAAATTCGCTGCAGTACTTTTCACGTTTGGTGAGGTAGACTCTTCTGCCTGATGCAACAAATTGGCGATTGACTGATCTTCATCGTTTGTTGGAAACACCACTCCCTTAACCTGAAGTGAAGGAACAACCAATTGGGCTCGTTGGTTTTCGCCAATTCTTCCTGCGCCTACGATGACATCTCGCATTTCAAAAGTAACCGATTCTATCTCACCATTTTCTGAATAATCGAGCAAAATAGTTGCCTTATTGGGTGAAAGGGAACTTGTCTCTCCAGTTCGTTGAATTGTTGTTACTTCGATTGGGGTCGCAAAAGAAGTTCCAACTAATGCTGTGGATGAAATCACAAATTCTCTACCGCCTGAGGTTGCGATGAGTGTGACCGAGCCATCTCTCTTCAACTTACCTTCCAATGCTGCAAGAAATTCATTTTTGGTTAACGCAATTGTGAGTGAAGTCGCAGCTCGATGTACATAATGGTAATCCATCGGATGATCTTTCAAATACAAAAGTTCACTTCTTGAGAGTGCGGTTAATCTTTGGCTAGTTAACGATGGAAGATGAATCGGATGTGTTAGGTGCCCTTCTCTTGCACCTCTTAACGAACCCCCCTCTTCATCTCTTGTCCATTGAGTTGTATTTCGCATACCCACATGCAGAGAGGTTTGATTATCCACATTCTGCACATCAACAATTGCTGCTGCTGCTGTGAAGTACATTTCCGCTCGACCATTCTCATCGGTTTTCGCAACAGCAACCTGATCGAGTGCCATACGATCATCAGTTGTTGATTTCGAATCAAGGATAATCTCCTGTGCCCAAATCACCAAGTTACCTTGAACGAATGGTGTGTGTTGTTTAATTGAATTTGTGAGTAGACGGGGGAGATCTGATGTCATCTGTTCAGCCATTTTTCCAATAAACGAGGGGATGACTGATTGAGCCAATACCGCTACACAGAGAGTTAACGTCCCTCCAAAAACAACCATCGGTGCAAGTAAGCGAACGTATGATTGTCCGCTTACGGACATTGCAATGAACTCGTTGTCTTGAGCCATTCTATGCAAACTAATCGTAGCTGCAAAAGCGCCTGCGAAAGGCAAGGCGAATTGGAGCATTGGGATAATAGCGAGGAAAAGATATTTCATCGTATCCCATCCGGTCAACAAGCCATCACCAGACAACGGTTTAATTGCCGCGCCGAAGGCAATGACAATTACAAGGATGACTGCTGTTATGGCAAATTGCCGCAGCACGTCGACAAGCATGTACCGGTAAAACCGCCACGGCATAAGGAGGCATTATGGTCTCACCACGAAACATTGCAATTGATTTTTGCTACCAATACGATTTTTTCATCAATCATTTGGTCTCAGACCCTCGCCAAAGCTGCGAAAAATGGATTATTGGCTAGCATGTTATCGGACTACTATTACTGAGAAGATAGGCAATCGATGCGAGTTGTCACAATCCAAGACCATATTTTCACCTATACCCAGAATCATGAGAAGAGTCAGTTGGCTTGGATTTCGATTTTATAGATGCTATGCGATTCCGCAGAAATAATACCCAAAAACGGGGATTGGCGTTACTGGAAGTCATGATTGCTGTTGGATTGCTTACAGCCGCAGTTGCTTCAATTACGTCAGCAATTGTTGCAGGCCAGCAACAAAGTTTAGAGGCGAAGACTGCCATCATTGCAAACGTTGCCGCCGAGTCCCTATTATCACAATTATCACAAGAGCCGTGGGAGACAATCGATTCATGGCATGGATATACAGAAGATGTTGGAACAATTGTCGATCAAACTGGAATGAGTATTGGAGACGCTTGGGATTCTATTGGAAGAAGTGTGTCAATTGCAGAATCAGAAATGTTCATCGAACCACTACAAATTTTCATCGTGGGTCGCACAGTCACAGTAACCACATTTGATCAGGATAATCAAACGTTGATCTCATTAGAACGATTCATACCGGAGCCCCAATCATGAACCGCAGAGGACTAACTTTATTAGAAATGACTCTTGCTATTGGGATTACTTCGGTGATCGGTGCTGCAATTGCATCGATGATGGCCGCTGCTACAAATAGCATCACTTCGAAAGATGATGGAAGGCAATCTGCTATCCGACTTGTAACTACTCAGGTTCGACTTGGCGCTTACATTGCACCCTCTCGTTGCATTCTCGATAATAACACAACACAACTTACACTTTGGTTTGATGATACAACTGAAAGCCAAACTGTTCACGCTTCTGAAATCCGGTGGATTCAATTTGATGAAACTCGAAAGGAACTAGCTGTTAAATTTGTTGATTTTCCTTCAGAGTGGTCCCAATCGATAATTGATGCTACAAATATTGAATGCAATTCTCTCACCGATTATGAACTGCTTTTAGAATCATTTGAGTCAGACAATCTGATTACATCTATTCCACTAGTTGACTCAATTCATTCATGCAGTTTCTGGATAAATGAATTTGTCCCAACTGAAGCAACACAAATTAGTATTCGTTTTTCATTGGAATCAACTCTTGGCGAATCGAGTAACTCAATCATTGATGAAACCATTCGCATCCACCAATCACCGTCGGAGCAACAATGAACCGAACACTTCGATATCAAACTCAACGTCGAGGAATCGCACTCATGCTTGTCATGATTGCAATTCTCGTAACCGGTGGTATGGCTGTTGCATATTTTGGCTCCCGAGACAATTCAGTTGCAATTAGTTCCAACGTTGCATCTTCATCGAATGCCCGAACGGTTGCAGAATCTGGACTTGAACTTGCTGTTGCCATACTTGAAACAGATGCACCATGGAGAACGAATCACATCGATGGCGTCATTCTCCAAGATTATCCAGTTGGAGCAGGCACAATAACCATTACGATTACTGATTCCGAAACTGGAATGCCACCAATCGCATCTACGCTAGAGGTCATCATTGTTGTCGAATCAATTGTTGGCGGAAGAACACAAATTACAGAAGCGACTGCAACAATATTTCCAAATGACGATGAATTTGATGTTGATTACAGCGAATTTGCAATGTTCGCAGAAGAGCATATCTCTGTACTTGGTGCTTCCTCAGTACAAAATTGGTCTGCATCGCCAATGTTTTCTAGAGAACCTGTGCAAATAGGGACCCTTGCAAGAAATCCTATGGCTGTGAAATTTGATCGCCTCACTCAAAGTGATGATCTCACGTTACTTACCGCGAAGGATTCTTCTTCGATGATTTCGTCCTCTTCATTGAGGGGCGATGAGTTCTCAGATTA
>CAZRPZ010000034.1:0-14945 GCA_964602215.1 uncultured Isosphaeraceae bacterium
AGAGTTGTCACCGTTGTACGTACCACCTGCTGCAGAACAATCTGCTTGTGTCGCTGTTGAACACGTTGTGCCAACACAACATGCACCGGTTGGGTCTCCACCGCCACCACAATCGGTACAGTCACCACCATCGCAGTTAAATTCATCGCAATTTAAGAAGATTGGAACTCCTGCTGGACCTCCATATCCATAGTCTGATGGGATGTAAGAACCATCATCACAATATCCATCAGCAATCCAATCTGTATAAACAGCATCTTCAAAACATGTGCCAGCACAATCTGGCGAGTAACCAACTTCGCAGCCACCGTTATCACAAGTGTCCGCTGCACATGTTGAACCATCACCTTGGTAAGAACCACCAAAGTTTCCGCAATCGGATTGTGTCATTACAGAACATTCACTTGCGATACAGCATGCACCTTCAGGCGCACCGCCACAAGGGTACGTTGTACACGAGACGTAATCTCCCTGATATACACCACCACTCGCGTTACAAGCTGCTTCGGTTCCATAGGTGCAACTTGTGCCTATGCAACAAGAACCCTCAGGATCTCCGCCGCCGCCTGGAACTAGTGAGTCTATACCAGTTGGATTTGATCCAACAGGGTCAAGCCAAGAACTCAAACTACTTGAGCTGCCTCCATCCCATGATTGGTAGAGTGAACGTCCATAATAATCATTCAGATCGTTTGGACAATAGGATGAACCGCAACAAAGTTGACCAACAACTCTATGATTTCCGTCATACAGTGGTGAGCCAGATGAACCAGGCGCAGTACGACCTTCGCCCCAGTTTACATCCCAGTATTCACCACTCGCTTGAACAGAGTCTGGGAAAGAAATTCTTTTTTCAGCAGCTTCTGGGTGGTGAACACCTGAACCAATTGAAGCTGAACTAGCTCTGGACCAACCTGAATAGGTGATGCCCCAAGCAGCATTTGGATTTGAAGATAATTCTGTCAGTGTAAAGTCACTGTACGAACGGGTTGCTCGCATTGTTGACCCACTTGTAAACTGATTCCAGTTGCCATTGCCATTTCCACCGCTATCACTGCTTCCGGGAGTTCGGCAGTAACTGTTTTGGTGATTCCAATAGACCACGATTGATGAGTCACTGCTATTTGTTACTCCACAGTGATTTGCTGTTAAAAAGTAAGGTGTTTGATCTTGAGCCGTGTTGTTCATCATCACGCCGGTACATGTCAAGTACCCGTTTAATGTGTATACGCCAACGGATGGAATTTCATTCCACCAAGAATCGCCCTCAGGGCAAACAACATCGATGTTGCAAGATTCTGAAGAACCGCGACCCGCGGCATCATGTACCCAGCGATAGCCGGGGTTGATTGATGTCAATTCAATTCCCTTCACAACCAACGCACGATCTTTATTCTTGACAGTAATTTCAATAATTGCTTCTCCGCCGGGAACAACTGGTGTCCAGAGTTGACCGTGTGATTTATTGTCATCCGCTGTAAATGGACGAATTCGGAAATCACCCGTTACATCTGTAATGACCATCGAGCCACTTGCGGGCATGTTGTACCGACCGAAGCCAATATTCATAGAGAGCGCGTTATCGCAAGAGACGCGTAGTGACCAGCGTTGTGTGTTCATATCCACACGTTCCCAAATACCATCTGTTGCTGGAGTAATTGTCTGTTCGTGAGGCACAGCAAACTGAGGTGCTTGACCAGTTGCTTCACGAGAACGGTCTTGTTGAAATAACGATGCATAATCCAACTCTGGCACAGCCACAACTGGGATGAAATCCTTGGGCAGCCGACTTTCAGATACGTCGAGATTTGGTCCTGCTAGAACCGTTGTACATGCAGTTGCAAGTAAAATGGGAACGATTTTCATGGTGTGAGCTCCTTGTCTCTCTAATTTCAGTATTCGGGAGTGCTACAGGCACAAATGCTAAAAAAGCCCGAGATATTTACTAGTTGGCTATTCGCAGAACCCAATCAAGCAAGTTCCAGTAAATAGATAGAAAAAAGGGGAAAAAACGGAGGAAACGCAAAAAAAGAGCCGAATTGGCTCTTTTTCGCTCAATAAATCTCTTTATTTTCTATTTTTTAGCATGGCCCCCAACCATCGATTACCAATAAAAGATCCGCTACGCCAACAACGCCATCGCCGTTCACATCCGCTGCTGAAGTTCCGGTGTTGCCCCATTCGGCAACGATTTCTAGGAGATCTGAAACATTTGTAACATCATCGCCATTAATATCGGTTTCACATGTTGGTTCGGGTTCACAATGCCCATCAGCACATAGTGTGTCTGGACCAGACCAACTGCCACCACCTGCATTGCAATTTGCTTCAAGAATCTGAACACATGCTCCGGTTGTACCGATACAACATGCACCTGTTGGGAGGGCATCTGGATTGAATGTATCAAGATACATCGCATCGGTTCCAAGCGGGTCGAGCCAAGTACTCAAACTACTTGAACTACTTCCCGACCATGAGAGTCCAATTGAACGACCGTAATAATCGTTCAGGTCGTTGGGACAATATGAAGACCCACAACAGAGTTGACCAACGATACGGTGATTCGCATCATACAAAGGAGAACCAGATGAACCCGGAGCCGTTCGACCTTCACTCCAATTCACATTCCAGAACTCACCACTTGCAGTTGAATAATCAGGGAATGAAATTCTTTTCTCTGCTATTTCAGGATGGTGGATTCCAGCACCTACACCGCTTGTGCTCGATGCTCTGGACCAACCCGACCATGTCACACCCCAATTTTGGTTTGGAATAGAAGAGAGTTCAGTAAGAGTAAAATCTGTGTATGAACGAGTTGATCTCATCGTAGAGCCAGAAGTAAATTGGCTGTAATTTCCATTTCCATTACCGCCGCTGTCACCGCTTCCGGGTGTACGGCAATATGTGTTTTGGTAATTCCAATAGACCACAATTGTCGAATCCGAACTGCTCGTTACACCACAGTGATTTGCTGTTAAAAAGTATGGTGTTCGGTCTTCAGCAGTATTATTAATCATCGCACCCGAGCAAGTTCCCCAGCCGTTCAATGTATACATGCCAACCGATGGAATTTCATTCCACCAGTTGTCTCCCTCTGGACATACAACGTCGATGTTACAGGATTCGGAAGAACCCCTGTCTTCGCCTGTGCGAAATC
The DNA here is from genome assembly GCA_964602215.1 of uncultured Isosphaeraceae bacterium. GTDB lineage: Bacteria > Planctomycetota > Phycisphaerae > Phycisphaerales > SM1A02. Next base: position 3,158 of record CAZRPZ010000034.1, read on the forward strand.
CTCTATATCCAGCGTTTACTGAAGTTAACTCGATATTTCTAGAAACGAGTTTGCGTTCAGACCGTTTGACTGTGATTTCAATGATTGCTTCGTTGTACGGGACGATTGGTGTCCACAATTCCCCGTGGTCTTTATTGTCTTCAGACGTGAATGGACGAATTTGAAATTCGCCAGTTGTGTTCCTAATAACCATGGAGCCACTCTCTGGCATCGTGTAATTCGCAAACCCTAAGTTCAAGGAACGTGCATTATCACATTGAACACGGTAGGACCATCGCATTGTATTGTTTGGCAACTTCTCCCATATCCCGTGCGTTCGGGGTGTAATCATCGTTTGATTTGGTTGAGCAAATCGATAAACTAAACCAAGATTTTCGCGTCTTATATCGTCTTCAATAAGTGCTGCATAGTCAATTGAATCGACAGTCATCACTGGAATTAAGTCCGCTGGCAATCTTTCTTCGGAGGTCACTTGTGCAGAAAGTATAAACGTTGTTGCAAGAACAGTTGTAAACATGAAATATCCTTTTTGAATGAAACGAGGGACCAGATAGAGAGTACCTCATTCATACGCAAATTCCAAAACAAAAGGTTCCTGAAATTGTAAAAAATGGCGAAGTCGCCCGATAATACGTCCTAAGGCGACTTCAGGGGGTCTCTTCTATACAGTTTTGTGTTTAGAGCCCACAATTTTTCTGTAAATGATTCGCCACCTGAAGCGGATGGAATCCATGGTCTTGCGTTGTCAAGTGCCGTTTGTGTGTGTGCATCGAGCTGATCGAGTTGTGAAACAAAGATTGCTTCCGGAGTCGATGGTAATTTTGCTGCACCATGTTCAAGGAGCCCATGATGGCTTAACACGATATGTTGCATCACGGTCAAAAAACCATCTGGCAAAGGTGCATCGAGTGTTTGTTCTGCAACTTTTGCTTTATCTTCAAGCCACATTGCTCCACGAGCGATGTGGCCGATGAGATTACCTTCACGGGTGTACTCAAACCCTCTATCCCATCGCAACTCCTCAACTTTACCAAGATCATGGATGAACAATCCAATCAACACAATGTCGCGGTTCAACCGTGGATAGTTTGGCAACATTCCATCTGCCAACTTCATCAATTGCAAAGTGTGTTCAAGAAGACCACCAATCCATGCGTGGTGGATTTGCATTGCCGCAGGGGCAACCTTAAAATCGTTCATAAGAGATTGATCATCAAGGTACGCTTGGGCAAGTGCTTTGGCAGCGGGATGTTCAATTGTTTGAAGCATTGACTGAACCTCGCCGAACATGTCATCGATATTTTTGCGAGAACTCGGAAGCAGTTCAGTTAGTTCATCTGCAGTTGGCTGATGCACCCAAATATCATTAATTTTTACTTGCAGTTTTTCTTGGTACATTTCTTGGTCGCCTTCAATCCCTACAAAACCAGTCGAAGCAATTTCCGACATCGTTGATGGATTAAATCGCCACTTGCGTCCAATCGCCTCACCTGTTGCGTCACGAAGTAAACATTTAAGAAATGGATCGCCATTTCGGGTTGTACCAATTTGAGGATTCACCAGTGCATATACTCCATGCACAAATCCCTGCCCTGTCATCTCCGATACTTTTGTTGAGGTCATGTGTGTATTGTAACGAATCCTATTTTTTGGTGTCTGACACCTGGTGTCAGACACCAAGTGCTGTAATCGCATCTGGGATGTATTCAAGTAAGTCGGTGGCGAGCATGCCTACGTTTCCGTGCTTGCTTGCAAAAGTATTTCCCGCCATCGCATGAATATGGACTCCAAGCACTGCCGCATCAAATAAATGGGAGATGCAATCAATTCCATATTGAACCAGTAAGCCGGCAATGATTCCCGTCAACACGTCTCCACTTCCTCCAGTTGCAAGTTCAACGCCTCCAAAATCAACCGTAGTGGTCTGCACGCCATCCGAAATGACTGTCATGTCACTTTTGAGAACAACAACACATCCATACGCTTGGGCTAATTCTTGTGCAGTAGCATTTGATTCTGCTCCAACAGCATGAGCAAGTCGTGCACCTTCTCCCAGATGTGGAGTCATAATCGTTGGAGATTTCATGTCTAGCTGTGGCGATTCGATTTGCGATAACGCATTTAAGCCATCCGCATCAAGCACAACAGGCCGATCATCACGAGAAAGAATGGTTGTAATAATTTGTTGTTGAGACCAACCACTTCCAAAACCGGGACCGATTGCAAAACACCTACATCCAACTGCGTGTCTATCAACGGCTTCGATTGCAGCGCTTGGAATCAATCTGCCCACTTCATCTACTGGGAGTTCGATTCCAGTAGAACAAGGAGCAAGTGAAAGCCCTGTTTGCAAAAGCATTTGCGGCATTGCGAGCATTGTTCTTCCGCACCCACTTCGCATTGCTGCAGTTGCAGTTAGCGCGGGTGCACCAACCATCACACTCCCCTCTTCACTTCGTTGCCCACCAATCACGCAAACACTCCCGAATGTTCCCTTGTGACCATCAGATGGTCTTGGAGGCAGTGCGGGAAGTGTCATTCGTCTTTTGGATCGTCAGAAACAACTTCTATTTCGATGTTCCCGATGGTTGAGAGGATACCATTCATTTCTACTGCAAAATCTTCGTCAGATAGTGAACTTGTGACAGTTGTAATATGCCCAACTGTATAAGGGACAGGTAATGTTGCATCTAGGTCAACCCATTTTCCATCAATTAGTGCCTGTGTCCACATATGCCAGCCGAAAACCCCATTCGGTGCACCAAATTCTGGCACGTATACCAGCCCCATTACCCCGCGTGATGGTATTCCCGATGCACGAAGTAATCCGCACAATAGAACTCCATGTTCACTGCAATCTCCTTTACGATCTCTCACTGTTTGAGATGCCGAAGCAAAGGCGGTTGAAAGCCCTTTGTCGTCAATATACTCATACACCTTTGCACGGAGTTGCAAAGCCCTCTGCATATCACTTGCATCTTCAGGGAGAGATTTGATTGCTTCTTTTGCAACTGCAATGACTGCTTCGTCGCTGCCATCACAAATTGCTGAGACACCCAAATATGATTCGTCCTGAGTTTCTTCAATTGTCGCTTCACCCGAAGAGTTCAAATCAACCACAACAGTCACAGAACCATCTTCATTTTGAGTTACACTCTGGGCGCCTGCAGAAGGTAGTGTTAGTGTAGATCCATCTTTACTTTTTACAGACAAGGTGAGTTGTGATGCGGAATTGTCAATTGGCTGATCGGGTTCTACAAATAAACTCACCATCAACTCGGGTACTTCGTTTACGGGTGACATCGCATCGTGTTTCGACATTATTGTGTTTTCGATGAGGCCAAAACCTGCATCTATCGAAGACCCAACATTTACCCCATCTGGGGAATAAAATTCTGTTCCAATGATTGGCATTTTGTCATTTACTACCTCCCACGAAGAAACAACCGTCTCTGTTCCTAAAACTTGTTGAGTTGATTCACCTTTCTTTGTCATCACAACTGTAAGCACAGATGGTCCTAGTTCTGGAGCCATCGTTTGATATGTAATCGCATTCAACCCTTCATTCAATTTTTCAATAAAGTATCTCTTTGCTGCTTGAGGTGTGAGCCATGATTCTTCGGGTGCAGGAATTTCTTTGGTGACTGGTGCTCCACCAGCAACCGCTGTCATTTCAATCGTGCCCTCTCCAAATTTCCAATTCGTCTCTTGTGACTGACCCATTGTTTCTTGAACTGAAACAGTTGAAATTGGTTTTCCTTTTGCTGTTTCAATAAAAACAGAAGTGACTTCAATTTGGAGTTCTATCCCCGCGCGAGAAAGGGTCAAATTTTGTTTTTTACTTGTTTTCAAATGACCCGTTTCGCTATCAACTTCTATCATTTCGTGCGCCCAACCAGAATTAACGCCATCAATCGTCACGCTGTACCAATTATCTTCTTGTGTTTGCCATCCCTTTGGTGCATTGGTTTCTTCAAGGTTCGAACAACCACAAAGGACGGCTATAGCAAAAAAAACGGCTGCAAATTTACGAATCATCTGTTTCGAACTCCAGTGGACGCATCAGTGGGAAAAGAATGACATCGCGAATCGATTCCATTCCTGTCAGTAACATAACCAAACGGTCAATACCAAGCCCCAACCCACCCGCTGGTGGCATGCCAACACGCAAGGCGTGAATAAAATCTTCGTCAAGCGAACGGAACGCATGTACTTCTTCATCCGCGCCTTCGAGTTGTTCTGTAAACCGTTGCAATTGCAAATCGGGATCGTTGAGTTCAGTATATGCATTTGCAATTTCCATCCCAGCAACAAACAATTCCCAACGATGAGATAACGCTGGGTTGTCAGCATGTGGACGTGTAAGCGGTGAAATTGCACTTGGAAAATCTATCACGAATGTTGGGCGGCTGTTGTCAAGTGTTGACTCTGCATGGCTGTCAAACAAATCGCTAACCAAGAGCCAGTGGTTTTTTGTAATTGCATCTCCAAACCCATGTTCTGTGGCCTTTGCTCTAACAGCATCTTCGTCATCCATTTGACACCCAAACGTTTTTTCAAATAGTTCGCCATACTTTATTTGATCAAATGGATTTGCGTAATTAATTGCATAGTCACCAAACTGTATCGTTGCTGTTTCTGAGATTGTGTGTGCAGCAGTACGCACCATTTCTTCTGTGAGTTCAAGCATTGTTTCACAATTACCAAACGCTTCATACGACTCCAACATTGTAAATTCGGGGTTGTGTATTTTGGAAATCCCTTCGTTTCTAAAATTCCTATTAATTTCAAACACTTTGCGCATACCACCTACAAGCAACCGTTTCAGATATAACTCGGGCGCAATTCGTAAATAGAGCGGAATACCAAGTGCGTTATGGTGAGTTTCAAATGGTTTTGCTGCTGCCCCACCAATAACTGATTGCATCATTGGTGTCTCAACTTCTATGTATCCCCTGTTGTCCATAAAGGTACGGATTGATGAAACAATTAGTGATCGCTGCTTAAACGTGGTAATTGTGTCCTCGTTCGTATACATGTCTACATATCGCTGACGGTATCGGAGCTCCGCGTCACTCAATCCATGAAACTTTTCAGGAGGTGGAGCAAGAGATTTGCACGCTAATTCGAATGAATCTGCCCACACACAAATTTCGCCTTTATTCGTCATGCCAACAGCACCACTTGCAACGATGATATCTCCGTAATCAAGCTTACTTGCAATTTTAAACTGGTCGATTGGTAACGCTGCCTTAGAACAACTTATTTGCAAATCACCAGTGTCATCTCTAATCACTAAAAATGTCAATTTCCCCATCGCTCGGTGCTGGATACAACGACCAGCAACTGTAACCCTAGGACGATTGTCAATGTTTTCATCTGCCTTGAACGTGTCGTGGGATTCTTGATGAAACAGTGCTCTTGCATCTGCAAGTGAAGATAAACCCTCAACTCGATTCCCCCAAGGGTAGACCCCGTACTCATCAACCCATCTTTCCAGTTTTGCTCTGCGAGCCGCAACGAGTTGGGATTCATTTTGTTGTTCTGTTTGTTGTTCTGCCATAGAGAGTAGAATAGTACCTGTTATGAACGAACAGCGAGCCAATCTGTGGCATGGAGTGGGCATTATTACTGGTGCAAGCTCAGGAATTGGCGAGTCCATTGCGCGAAAACTTGCTCCAAATGCAAAGGGGCTTGTTATTGGCGCTAGACGCTTTGATCTAATTGAGTCTCTAGCTCATGAACTTGGGGAACATGTTACTCTGTTCAGTGCGATGTCAAACGAGAGTCAGATGTGAAACAACTTGCAGATGTTGCCTTGGAGCGATTTGGAGGAATTAACCTCATCGTACATAATGCTGGCGTTGCGCCGATGGGCTCGATGCTCCGTTGTAGGGTCGATGACTGGGAAAACGCAATTGATACAAATGTCAAGGGTGTGCTTTCTTCTGAAGATGTCGCAAGTTGTGTGCAATTTATTGTGAACACACTAGACCATGTAGAAATTGGTGAACTGACGGTTCACCCAGTGAAACAGATTTTATAACAATGACCAAAATCAAACGAATTGGAATATTAACTGGCGGTGGAGATTGCCCTGGATTGAACGCAGCGATACGTGGAATTGGAAAGGCAGCGTTATTTCACGGTGTTGAAGTCATCGGAATTCGCGATGGATACCAAGGACTCATCGAGAACAGAACACACCACTTAACGATGGATGAGCTTTCAGGAATTCTAACTCGGGGTGGAACCATTCTTGGAACAAGCAATACTTGTTCACCCGATCGATACAATTCCGGAAATGACAAAGAAGGAAATCCTGTCTACATCAACGCGGTTGACAAATGTCTACACACGATTGATGAACACGACATAGAGGTGTTATTCGTGATAGGTGGTGATGGCACATTCACCTGCACAAAACCATTAATCGAAGCTGGTCTTCGATGCATTGGAGTACCAAAAACAATTGACAATGATATTGTTGGAACCGATTTAACAATCGGTTTTACAACTGCACTCCGTATCGGAACGATGTCACTTGATCGACTGCATTCCACTGGTGACAGTCACCACCGCGTCATGATTTGCGAGCTCATGGGGAGGAATGCGGGCTGGCTAACGCTCGGCAGTGGGCTTGCTTCTGGTTCTGACGTTATTTTAATTCCTGAGATCCCTTTTGAAATTGATACTATTTGTCAATTTGCAGAAGATCGGCGAAACGGAGAAAGTGGCTTTACGATTATCGCATGTGCTGAAGGTGCGAGACCAATCAATGGCAAGCAAGTCATTGCAAGGCATATTGCAGAAAGCCCAGACCCAATTCGACTTGGCGGTATCGGTCAGCAAGTTGCGTATGACATTGAACAACGAACAGGAATTGAAACACGAACAACTACAATTGGTCATATTCAACGTGGCGGTGAACCAGCGGCAGCTGACCGTGTCATCGCAACGACTTTTTCAACCGCAGCGTTTGAATTTGCAATGAATGGACAATTCAATGTGATGGTTGGTTTGCGAGAAGGACATATGGAAACACAAGATATCCTTGACGCAGCACACAAACAACGTCTTGTGCCAGCAGACCACCGCATCATTCGTGCGGCCCGTGCAATGCATACTTGCTTTGGTGATTAAGAAACACACTCCTCAGCAAGAATAAACATTGCCGCTTCAGCAAGGGTTGGAGAGTATAAAGTTGGTTCAACTTCATTGGTTACCCTGCCAGAGGAAGTCAACCAAATGGTCTTACAGCCGGCGGCTTGTCCAGCTTGGATATCTCGAGCTGTGTCACCAATCATCCAACTTGACGACGCATCGATGTTGTAATCCTCGATTGCTTGCAAGAGCATACCGGGAGATGGTTTTCGCCAAGGGTGGTCTGCTCGCCACTGCTCTAAAACACCTTCAGGATGATGACAACAGTAGTAATATCGTTCGATTGGACCAACGAGTGAATCAATACGGTCATGGACATTTTCGATATCCTCTTCAGTAAACACTCCCCTAGCAACTCCTGCTTGATTTGTGACAACAATCAGCAACCACCCCGCATCTGCGAGCGAAGAAATTGCTTCTTTTGCTCCAGAAACAATTCTGACACCATCAGGATCACCCAAATCACCTTGGTTGTCAATGATAGTTCCATCACGATCTAGGAATACTGCTTTTCTCACCACCATAGAATACACAGAATGCCACTCCCTGAAACAATCAATCACCTCCTCATTCTCTTGCCCTCATGGGTAGGCGATGTTGTGATGTCCTCTTGTGTATGGAAAATGGCACGACAAAAGTATCCAAACGCAAAGATAACTGGGGTGATTCGACCTCATCTTGCCCCTTTGTTAGATGGAGTTGATGAGTTCGATGCCGTACTTCCATTGGATATGAAAACTTCTGTGTTCACTGCTGCAAAACAATTACGAGCAGCAGATGGGGACGCGATTGTTTTATTACCAAATAGTTTTAGATCTGCCCTGATTGCAAAAATTGCAAAAATTCCCGTCCGCGCAGGATACAATCGCGATTGGCGCTCTTGGTTACTGACTCAAGGCGTACCTGTTGAGCAGCAAAACAAACCAAGCCCAACAGGCGAGTACTATCTTCATCTTGCAAATGAAATGTTTGAAATGAACGCACAGCCCACTTTGCCTTCGATGGGTGATTGCGTTTCACAACATGATGCTCTTAACGAATTCTCAAAACCTATTGTGCTACTGGTTGCTGGCGCTAGCAAACCCGAAAAACGTTGGGACACTCGTAAGTTTGCAGAAGTTGCAGATGCATTGTCTAAGATGGGGGCGACGTGTTGTGCCCTCGGCTCACCAGATGAGTATGAACTTGTGCAAGAGATTGTAGATGCCGCCCAAGCGCCAGTACACAATCTAACTCGTTCAGGAATTACATTGGGATCACTTCAAGAAGTTGTGAATCAGGCAAATGTCATGATTACAAATGACACTGGACCAAGACACATCGCTATCGCAACTGGCACACCAACGATTACATTGTATGGACCTACCGATTATCGCTGGACAAAATATGAATGTGCACATGACATACCGTTGCTTGCGGATCCATTTTTACCTGAGAACCTTGTTGCAGACAGCAACCCTCTGCGGTGCAACATCAATAAGATTCCTGCAAGTGATGTCATCGCGATTGCAAAAAAGTTTATCCAGAAGTAGAACCAATCTTTGGTTCTACTCCTCGAAAGATTCTGCCAATATTTGTGCGGTGTTTCCAAAAGACCATCACAGCGATTAGACATGTCACTGCAAGTGTAGGCCAAGCGTGTTGAAGTGTTGAATCCAGAAATACCGTGACAATTGCGTCTGCAAACAACACCACCGCTGCAACTAAACTAGCGAGCGAAACAATTCTGGTAGTTTGAACGGTAATGACCCACGCAATACATGCGAGCAAGATTGGAATTGTAAGCAATGGCCACAGTGCAACCATGCCCCCGAATGTTGTTGCAACACCTTTTCCTCCTGAAAATCGTAGCCACGGTGAATACATGTGTCCAAGCATCGCGGCAAGCGCGACGCATATCCACAACAACATTGCATTCGTGCTCATTTCGTCAATCGGTTGACCGAACGTACCTGCTATCTTTCCAACAACAAAAACAGGCAAAGCACCTTTTAAAACATCAAGTACAAAACACGATAACCCAAGCCCTTTACCAAGAACTCTGCCAACATTTGTTGCGCCGATGTTCCTTGAGCCATGCTCACGGATGTTCACACCCTTCAACTTCGCAATGAGCACTCCAAAGGGAATGCTTCCAGCGAAGTAAGCAAGAATTATTACAACACTCCAATCCAAAACAGACATTCTGCCCATGCTAACAGGAGTACGAGGAGTAAACGAAGGTCTACAACATATCTAGCATCAAATTTTCTGCAAGCGAGTGAAATAACGAGTGTGACAAATAAGTAAAGTCCAATTTGTGTTTGTTCGATTGCAAACAGTAATACAACCGAAGCAAAACAATAGGTAACTGAGGCAATAATCCAAGTCCAACGTTCGCCAAGTTGCGTTGCGAGTGTTTGACATCCAGATGCCGCATCGTACTTTGTATCAACAAGATCGCACACGAAAGCATCCGCACTGCAAATCATGATGAAAGCAAGAAGAGTGATAAGTGAATTCGAAAAATCATTCAATACCCACGCGAACATCGCGATTGCAATACCAACCAAAAATGGTTTCAAATACGGATATAACCGTAGTGGCTTTGTAATCGTCTTCTTGCCGTACACAACTACTCCTGCAAGAGCGCCGAATACCAAAATTGTCGACAACGGATGATGTAATGCAAAGAGAGCAATTGCAAATATAAACAACAAGAATGAAACGAGAAGCAACTTCCGTTTATGGCGAATTGCGATTCGGTGTCGCTCCTGCATCGGCTCAATATCGATGATGGAAGTGCGATGAAAAATGTAAATACCAGCAGTTAACACACCTACACTAAGTAATAACAGCGGGTTCTGAGGTTTCTCATTCACCTGAATCATGATTGCCGTGATGCACATCACGTACACCGCCGCAGGAATGCCCAAAACTGTCAACCATGCCATCCCAAGATTTTATGGTGTCTGACACTAGGTGTCTGACACCAGGTGTCAGACACCATACAATACGGATATGGATGAGCATACTGGGTACCAATCACCGCTTTCTGGTCGTTACGCCTCTGCTCAAATGCAAGAGATATGGTCTTCACAGCGAAAATTTAGCACTTGGAGGCGGTTGTGGCTTGCTTTGGCGGAATCTGAGCAGGAACTCGGTCTCGACATCTCTGATGAGCAGATCAATGAACTTAAAGACCATCTCGATGATATTGATTATGAATCTGCTTCATCGTATGAAAAAGAACTTCGTCATGATGTGATGGCACATATTCATGCTCTTGGAGATGCCGCCCCTACAGCCCGCCCAATTATTCATCTGGGAGCAACAAGCCAATTTGTGAATTGCAATACCGAATTATTGCAACTCAGAGATGCAACACAATTGATTGCAACGAAAGTTGCTGGTGTAATTTGCAATCTTTCGACATTCGCAAAGAAGTATCGCACTCTGCCCACACTTGGTTTCACACATTACCAACCAGCCCAACCAACGACTGTTGGGAAACGGGCAACTCTCTGGGCACAAGATTTTGCATTCGCGTTGGAAGAACTTGAATTTCGGCTTGAGACAATGCGGTTCCGTGGCGCTCGAGGTGCGACTGGAACCCAAGCTTCATTTTTAGATTTGTTCGATGGCGACCACGACAAAGTTACTGAACTTGACAATCTCGTCACTGAAAAGATGGGGTGGAAACCAAACGCACAACTCTCGGTTACAGGTCAAACGTACCCTCGCATCGTCGACGCTCAAATTATCTCTTCATTGGCAGTTGTCGCAGCCGCAGCACACAAATTTGCAACTGATCTTCGCTTGCTCGCAAATCGGGGTGAACTTGAAGAACCATTTGAAACAAAGCAAATTGGCTCATCCGCCATGCCATACAAGCGAAACCCCATGCGGTGCGAGCGTGTATGTGCTCTTGCCCGCTTCGTAATGAATATGCCTCCAAACGCTTTTCAAACTGCAAGTGTGCAATGGATGGAGCGAACTCTCGATGATTCTGCCAATCGTCGGCTTGTATTACCTGAATCATTTTTAGCCCTCGATGGTCTTTTAGATGTGTTAAACAATGTCACGAGTGGCATCATCGTTCATGAGGCAAGGGTGAATTCCAACCTTGATCTCGAAATGCCATTTCTCGCAACCGAACGCTTGATTATGGAGGCGGTAAAACAGGGAGCAGACAGGCAAGACGCTCATGAGGTTGTCAGAGCCCATGCAATTGAAGTTGCACAGCAAATCAAAGAAGATAACTCGCCCAATACCCTTCTTTCAATACTCGCCGATGAGCCAATATTCGCTGGGCTTAATCTTGATGATGTCGCAAATCCGATGCACTATATTGGAAGAGCTCCAGAACAAGTCGATGTTTTTTGCAGGGATGTTGCCGATTCGATTGAGCAACGATACAGTGATTCAGAGCTTCACATCACCGAATTGCGGGTCTAAAACCCTTACATATACCAAACAAAGTCTTCATTTTTGATAATTTTATGCAATTACGGGGTTGCAAAGCCGTGTCTGCCGATAAAGAATGCATTGAAACGCATGACAAGGGGCATTGATGTTTGCCCCAAATAACACACCCCTAGGATATTTCCTAGTACAACGCTTTGGAGGCACTACAAATGGAATC
>CAZRPZ010000035.1:0-5451 GCA_964602215.1 uncultured Isosphaeraceae bacterium
AGTTTCACCTTTCCATGCAAACACTGGAACACCTTGTGGGTTTTCGGGGGTTCCGTTTGGACCAACAGCGACCGCTGCCGCCGCGTGGTTCTGCGTCGAGAAGATATTACAACTTGCCCAGCGGACTTCAGCACCTAATACCACAAGCGTTTCGATGAGCACTGCTGTCTGGATCGTCATGTGTAATGAACCAGTAATTCGAGCACCAGCAAGTGGTTTGGATTCACCGTACTGATTTCGAAGCGCCATCAATCCAGGCATTTCATATTCAGCAATTTCGATTTCCTTACGACCAAAAGCAACCGTTTCAGGAGAAAGGTCAGCCACTTTGAAATCGCAGGGGGTAAAGAGGTCTAAATTGGTGTTGAGAAAAGTGGTCATTGTTGGTGCTTCGGTGGTCACGAGTTATATCTCCTGTTCGAATTCGAATAAGAGACCTATTGTAGCGTGGAATTGATTTTAGTACGTACTCTAGCGATTTGGGTGTATGATACGGCGTCACAATCGCACCTCATTTAACAGGAAATACCCCGTGGCAAATACATTCCCCTGCAAAATCGTAACCCCTAACCAAGAGGCCTTTACTGGCGAAGCAACGTACGTTTCTTTTCCTGCTTGGGACGGACAATATGGCATGATGAAAGGTCTCGCTCCTCTTCTTTCTACACTTTCGCCGGGAAGTTTGCGAATAGATGGTGAAGATGGTCGCTCTCATGAATATTTACTTGAAGGTGGTTTTGCCCACATTGATGGAGAAACACTTACTTTTGTCACAGAGGGTGCAACCTTTGCATCAGAAATAAACCTTGAAGAAGCCAAAGCAGAACTAGCTGAGGCAAATGCTCGTGTCACCACGGGTACAAAAGACCGAGCCGCTGTCGAAAGGGCGCAACAAATCGCAATGGCAAAAGTGGCAATTGCAAGCAAATCATGAGTGACTCGTCAAGCTCTGAACACGGAACACCTTGTTCTACGATGCCACTTGAACAACGCGTCGAGGCACTGCTTTTTGCAAGTGAACGTTCGCTTTCTGAAACGAAAATGAAAACCATTCTTGGTCTTGAAGATGAAGATGCAACGAAGCAAATCAAAACGGCAATCGATGCATTGAACACGTCTTATGATAAAGAGGCACGAGCATTTCGAATCGAGCGAATTGCTGGCGGATTCCGAGTGATGACACGCGAAGAACTTGCACCCCTCGTATCCCGATTACACGAACAACGCCAACAACAAAAACTTTCACAAGCAGCCCTTGAAACGTTATCCATCATTGCATACAGGCAACCCGTGATGCGAGCTGAAATTGAAGTGATTCGCGGAGTTGCATGTGGAGATGTCCTTCGTGGGTTGATGGACCGCCGTCTCGTAAAGATCGTCGGTCGGGCTGAGGAACTCGGAAGACCGATGCTCTATGGTTCGACCAAAGAGTTCTTAACCATCTTTGGATTGGCAAACCTCAATGATTTGCCCGAAGTCCAAGGGCTCACTCGAGAAGCATCGTGGAAGCCATCTAAGCCAGAGCAGACCACTAAAGAGACATCCGAAACACCTAAAGAGGAAGTCGCAGAACAAACAACGGAATAACCTTTGCAGGGTATGATTGAACCAATGAACGATTGGCTTCCAATGGATGACGAGCAATCCGCTCGGCAAATTGAATCAATTCTACAAACCCTCAGTAGTGAACCATGCAATATTATTGATGTTGGTTGTGGCGATGGTCGAATGCTCATCCCACTTGCCGTAGCAGGACACCATGTTGTAGGGATTGATGACGATCCCGCTGCGATTAATGCTTGTGCAAAAAAGTGCGCCGAACTCGAAATCGATGCAAACCTCATCGATGGAAGTCTGTTTGATCTCTTGCCTCTCTCTGAACCAGTCGATGCCATTATCTGCTGTGGCCAGATGTTTATGCTTCTTGAAGCTGTCGATACAGCAATTGGAGCGCTTAAACTTTTTAAGCAATCGCTCAATGAAAATGGGTTCGTTGTGATGGATGACATCCCTGGAGATTTATGGCCAGAAGTTGCAGGGGGGCAGTGGGCGAATGGAATAAATGAAGACGGCACGCTTCAACTTGTATGGGCACGGAATGATGCAGTCTTTACAATTCGGGAGGGGGAAGCGGTAGATGGAGATTCTTGGGAATTAAAAGAAGAGGATCGACGAGTACGACTTTGGACAATGGGTGCACTGCGATTAGCGGCCCAGTTGGCGGGATTATCGGCACCAGAAGTGCGGGCTGAAGGGGCAGTTCTGGTCATGCGGGCTAGCGAGGGCTAAAAACCCCGTTCTGTAGACCTACTTCTTGAGTACAAACAGATGTTTGGCGATTGGATTCATGCCTCTTATTACATTACATGACGGAGAAATGAATATGCCAGCACATCGCTCACGAACATCTGGATGGCGTCGTTGCCTACAACAACTTGTCGATCATAAAGGATCGTTACAAATCGCTCTTGCACCAAACGGTCTCTCTGGTCGCGATTTTATATGGCGAGCAAAGTTAATTTCAATACATCAAAATGAAATTCTTGTTGAAATGCCAACCGCCGCTGGTGAACCACTTCCGCTCAAAGAAGGCGTGCAATTATTGGGCATTATCGCAATCGGTCAGAATCGTTGGATGTTTCGCACAAGCTGCTTGGGTAGTATTCCACACCGCGCCAATGGAAGAGACGGCGTTGGTTTGAAATTACAGATGCCATCCACGGTTGAGCGATGTCAACGCCGCCGAGATTTTAGAATATCAACAGACAAACTTGCGTTACCAGAAATTTCATGTTGGCCATTACTTGACCCCCGTTCAGTAGTCTTGCCTGAGAGGATGTGCCAATTACGGCTAGAGCGATTCATAGCCGGAGAAACCGAGCCGCAGTCGATTGAAGAAAAAGATGTCATGCCAGATGTGGGTCCTGCATTTTCAGCGACACTTGTCAATGTTGGTGGAGGTGGCGTTGGTTTGCAAGTTCCTGCTGGAAACGCGAGCGGTGTTGGACGGCACCGTTTGCACTGGATTCGTTTCCCACTTCCCGGCTCTGATGGACCACCACTTTGTGTGACCGCAAAATTAATGCATTGGCATCTTGAATCAGGCGGGACGACATATATGGGAATGATGTTTGACTTCTCATTTAATCCATCGCACCGCAGATTTGTAACTCAACAAATTACCCGTGCCGTTGCTGTTCAGCAACGCGAACAGCTCAGGGCTGCTTAGGTGTCTGACACCAAGTGTCTGACACCACACTGACGCTGCAATATATGCGTCTTTACTTCGGATTCGATTCGTTCATCGATGGGGTTTGAATCAGCAACAATTCCACACCCTGTGCTGTACTCCATTTCACCCTCAAAATGTGAAGCGTTTCCGCTTCCTTGAAAGAGTGCGGTTCGAATAGCAACGTTGAGCATGAGAGATTTTCCGAAGATACCAATCGCACCGCAATACGGACCTCTAGGAGAGATTTCTAATTCACGGATGATTTGCATGGCGCGAATTTTTGGAGCACCTGTTATGGATCCTGCAGGAAATGTTGCTCTTAGAAGATGTTCAATGTCAACATCTCTGCGAACTCTTCCTGCGATCTCGCCCACACATTGCCACACAGTTGGATGTTTTTCAATTGAACGAGCATGCCGAACATCAATTGAACCAAATTCGCATACCCTCCCCAAATCATTTCGCATGAGATCAACAATCATGTGTAACTCTGCAGCATCTTTTGCAGAATCAATGAGATTATCTGGATCGTCTTCTTGAGGGCGAGTCCCCTTCATAGGACGAGTAAGTACACGACGACTATTTCCATCGAACTGCAAAAACAATTCAGGGCTGAATGACAACACATATCGCCCATCTTCTGGAAATTCAAGCCACGCCCCAAACCAACCGCCCGGCGAGCGAAGCATCGACAATGCAGAAGAGCGGATGTCACCTGTTACCTCTGAAGAAAAACGGCGAGTCATATTTGCTTGAAAAATATCACCAGCATGAATGTAGTCCACAGTTTTTTCAACTGCCTGAGTAAATTCATCTTGCCCAGACGAATCGAATAATTCCAGCCAAGGAGTTTCACATTGAATCTCTTCAGCCATCTTAGGTGGCTGGCAACCACCAATAGACCACCACGATTGAGTTGTTGCATCATGAATCAATGCTCGATCGCACCAAACCAAATCGACAAGTGGCCACGAATTTTTGGGGGGCGTACCTGCAGTTGGTTCAATGCAATATCCAAGTTCGTATCCAATGTATCCGATCCAATTTGGGAGTAGTGCAGTGCTTCCTTTTTTTCGTAGCGCTGTTCCAAGTTCTTCCATTGCATGTTCATCATCGAGTGTTAATCGAGCGCCATCAGCTGGTGCAAGAATGCTCCATCGCGACCATCGAGCATGATTGCCATTGCCGATGAGGGCAATAAGTGGGACATCTTTTGGCCATGATTGCGCTACTTGGGTAGGAGAGTAGGTGAAGTCCGGAATGGGTTTTGCGTCAAGCGGAAGCATTGTTGGTACACAGTGTACAAGCCAGGTTATCATACGCACCCCTGCGATAAGAATTGGAGACGCATTCCCTATGGCTACAGCAACCTCTCGTCGAAAAAAGACTAGAACCAAACGACAAACCCCAAAGATGACATATTGTTGGGGTGCAAGTAAAACCGAAGGGAACGCAACCTTTAAGGAGTTGTTGGGTGGGAAAGGTGCCAATCTCGCAGAAATGACATCGATTGGGTTGCCAGTTCCTCCGGGCTTTACAATCCCAACAACAATTTGCGAAGCGTATTATGACCAAGGGGAGCGAATGCCCAAAGGGCTTAACGATGCCACAGTTTCTGCAATTCGAAGAGTTGAACGTGAAACAGGCAAAAAATTTGGTTCAAACTCCAATCCGCTCCTTGTTTCGGTTCGATCTGGGGCAGCGGTTTCAATGCCCGGAATGATGGACACAGTTCTGAACCTTGGATTGACTGAAGAAGCCGTGCAGGGCATGATTGAATTAACAGGAAACGAACGATTTGCATGGGATGCATACCGTCGCCTAATCAACATGTTCGGTGATGTTGTCATGGGGATGGAGCATGAAAACTTTGAACACCAATTTAATCTTGTCAAGAAGAAGTACGGAGTTGTTCTCGATACAGATCTACCAGCTTCTGGTTTAAAAGAAGTTTGCAGACGGTATAAAAAAGTGTACAAATCCCATGTTG
This sequence comes from uncultured Isosphaeraceae bacterium, assembly GCA_964602215.1. Classification (GTDB taxonomy): domain Bacteria; phylum Planctomycetota; class Phycisphaerae; order Phycisphaerales; family SM1A02. Next base: position 5,223 of record CAZRPZ010000035.1, read on the forward strand.
GCACTGACTTTCCTCAAGATCCTTATCAACAACTTAATCTTGCAATCGAAGCCGTGTTTAAATCTTGGAACACACATCGAGCAAAAAGCTATCGCCAAATTAACGGGATTGTTGGCCTCAAAGGCACTGCTGTCAATGTTCAAGCAATGGTATTTGGAAATATGGGGAGAGATTCAGGAACTGGAGTTGCATTTACAAGAAACCCCTCAACTGGCGATGATACATTCTT
>CAZRPZ010000036.1:0-10027 GCA_964602215.1 uncultured Isosphaeraceae bacterium
AGATTTGCTCTGGCTGGATCTTCTACAAATCTTGAGTGTTGGATGTCAATTTTTTGTACGCAAATAGAGTTTGGACCAAGGAATGTTCCGTTTAGATCGTCACACAAGAACTTGCCCAAATCCTCCTGACATTCACCATTATTAGCGATGCATGCACCGAATATTGTGTCCTTTCTCTTGAGTCTCTTGACTGGTTCTGGAGCCACTTGGGAAGGATTTGGAGTGAAGTCGTACTGTGGATCGCTTTTAGGCATTTTTGAGTAAACTGGTTTGTAAAAGACCCACTCTACTTCTTCCATGGTGTAAAACAGTTCTGCAGCAACATCAACTGCAGAGTCAGGACCATTGACCCAATATATTCCACCAATATCTGGCTGTTGTTTTCCGCTTGCAAGTTCAGCCTCAAAAATAATAGCATCGATACCTGCTTGGGGTTTACTGACTGTTGGAGTAAGAATAATCCCAAGAGTTTCACAAAGTGAAGCAATTGCTTGAGCAGGATTCTCTTCAGAATCGTTTGGTTGATAGGTTCTTGAATATGGCTTGCTGTGTACATCGAGTCGAATTTGTAAATCATCAGCAAACTTCACCATCACACGACTATTTGGTCTCTTGACGAGTTCGGGTTTTAAAGATGGAGTGCGTGGCTCTAACTCTCTGGCAGTAACAATCGTTGGTGCAAATCCATTACCTAGGGCTTCAGCATCTGACAGTAATTTCCAAGCTTCAGGAGTGAGTAAAGGGGCGAGCTCCCTTTCATTAGCAACGACGTTTACAGTAATGAAACAGGTAAACACGAATACAATGGTTGTCGTAAAACGAGTAAGAAAACGTACATACATCTTTCTAGTAACTCCTCTGTGTCACACTGGACATCTTATGTATCGAACCGTTGCCTCTTCTGAGGCGAGATATGCCTAAACTGTATACACCCTAATCGGATAAAAGTGGCTTCAAACTGTCACTTCCGCAATCGTGTACACCCTATCATTCTACCCCCCAAAGCACGTTGATACATACAAAAAACCCCTATATTTCTAAAAAAGCCCCACCCCTAAATCACGGAATGATTGGGGGGGCTAGAATGCGTGGTGATTTGGAATTAAGAGATTTCGCTCACCTCTACAGATTGTGATGGGATTTGAACAGTCGGACCGCTTGGCTGAGCGCCTAATTGTTCAGCCCTTGCTGTCGCGTTAGCAAGCATTGTCTCTTCGTTGTCCTCATCTGTAGGAATTGGATCAACAAGGAGTTTGACGGTCATGTTTTGATATGATTCAAATCCTGTTCCTGCAGGAACAAGATGACCTAGAAGCACATTTTCTTTGAGTCCTTTCAATTGGTCTTCAGCACCTCTGAGGGCTGCTTCTGTCAGTACCTTTGTGGTCTCTTGGAATGATGCTCCAGATAAAAAGGACTCAGATTGAAGGGCTGCTTTTGTAATGCCAAGAAGCAATGGTTTTCCAGTTGCCTTTTTTGGCCTAGTAGTCTTGGCGGGTGCTTTGCCTTCAGCTTCTGCAATCGCGTTTGCTTCTTTAATTTCATCCTTATCGACTAACTCTCCTGTATCAAAACCAGTGTCGCCGGATTCTTTAATGATTAGGCAGCCGTCAAGAGAACTGTTTGCAATTCTGAATTTATATCGTTCGACGAATTCCATGGGCAGCATTTTCGTATCGCCAGCTTTTTGAACTTGAATCTTGCTGAGCATTCGTGAAAGAATGACTTCAATGTGCTTGTCAGAGACAGGTACGCCTTGTGCTCTGTACACATTCTGTACTTCTGAAATCATATAGTTGTACAGGGCTTCTTCTCCGTTAATATCAAGAATGTTGTTCGGATCGCGTGGACCTTCAGTGAGTTGGCTGCCAGCGATGACACTGTCTCCAGTGTGCACGAGTAAGTGTTTCCCTTGAGGAACAAGGTGTTCAACAGGGTCACTTCCCTCCGGAATAATGTGAATCACCATCTTGCCTCGTTTACGTTCGGCTTGAAGATCAACTCGGCCTGTGACTTGTGCAAGGATCGCTGGTTCTTTTGGTGTACGCGCTTCAAAAATTTCTGTTACACGTGGAAGACCACCAACGATATCAGCCGAACCTTTTACTTCACGTGGTCGCCGTGCAAGCATTTGACCCGTGACAACGTTCTCACCATTTTGGACTTCCAGACGAGCCTTCGCAGGAAGGTGGTGGAAGTCGAGCGTCTGATCATTTTCTTGAATTAGAATTTGAGGATGCAAATCTCCTGTGTGTTCAGTGATAATTCGTTCTATCACTCCTTTGCTGTCTTCTTCTCGCATTGTTGTTCCGATTTCAATGTCTTTAAAGAGAACTGAACCGGTTTTTTCAGCAAGAATTGGCATCACGTGAGGATCCCATTCAACAAGGATATTTCCTTTTTTCGCCTTGCTGCCAGAAGCCATTCGGACAGTTGCACCATAAGGAACTCTAAACGCCTTATCAAGTTCTCGTCCCTTGCTGTCAACGATGACGAGTTCACCAGTTTGCTTTAATGTGATGAGTTGTCCGTCTTTATTATTGGGAAGTGGAACTTCATTACAATCCCGAAGTAACATGGTTCCGGAATGTGGGGCTTTGTAATTTGTTTCAACAAACTCGCGTGATGCAACACCACCAGTATGGAATGTACGCATTGTGAGTTGTGTTCCCGGTTCGCCGATGGACTGTGCTGCAATTGTGCCAACTGCCATTCCTACTTCAACAAGTTGAGATGTTGAAAGATCATGCCCATAACAGAGTGCACAACAACCAGATTCAGATTCACAGGTGAGTGGGCTACGAACTTGCACAGCATCGATATTGAGCGATTCAAGATTGCTCGCTACTTTTTCATTAATCACTTGTTTGTTTGCAACAATCACTTGGTCAGTGACTGGGTTGATTATTGTTTGCATGCTTGTCCGACCAATAATGAGATCCCGAAGAGGGACATGTATCTCATCATTTTTATACACGGCACGTTTTGTGATGCCCCGTTTTGTTCCACACTCAACATCATTAATCACGACTGGCTGGGCAACATCGTACAATTTTCTAGTGAGGTAGCCGGAGTCTGCGGTTTTCAACGCTGTATCGGCAAGACCCTTCCGAGCACCGTGGGTTGAAGAGAAATACTCTAGGACGTTTAGCCCTTGTCTAAAGTTGGCTTTAATTGGTGTTTCGATAATTTCACCACTTGGTTTCGTCATCAAACCACGCATTCCTGCGAGTTGTTGCATCTGACTTACGTTACCTCGTGCACCAGAAGTAGACATTAAGAACACTGGATTGAGGTATCGCTCGCCATCATCAGAGTCGACATCAACGTAACTGTTGTCCTCTGGATTTCGACGGTCATCCTCGAGTGTTTTAATTAGGGAGCCAGTTAACTCCTCGCGACAATGTGACCACAAGTCAAGTAACTGGTTGTGTCGTTCTTGATTTGTAATTGCGCCTGCAGCAGTCGCCATTTCAACGCGATCAACTTTCTTCTGGGTTGCATCTAACAAATCTTGTTTGTTTGCAGGAATACGCATATCGGTGATTGCGATTGAGATTCCAGACCATGTTGACGCTTTAAAACCGACTTCCTTCATATCATCGAGCAATGTCAATGTATGTGCCCGACCCATTATTTCGTAGGTGTCATCTATAACTCGACTACATCCCTTTTTTGTGAGCGTACAGTTGTAGAACGGCATGTCTTGTGCAAGAATTTCACAGAAAAGAATTCGGCCAACCGTTGTGACAAATCGACCATCTTCTTGCATTGGTTCGATTTTCCCTTTTTCATCATTGACAATCGTGGGGTAGCGAGGAAGACGGACTTGAATTTTTTCTTGAAGTTGAATTTGACCATAATCGTACGCAAGGATTGCTTCATGCGCATTTCGAAACTTTCTAAGTTCCTCATCGCTTCTAGTATCATTCAAATCCATGTGTGTAAGGAAATACACACCCATGACGATGTCTTGACTTGGAGAAACAAGTGGATTCCCATGGGCAGGGGAGAAGATATTATGAGTTGAAAGCATGAGAACATGGGCTTCAGTTTGTGCTTCAATTGAAAGAGGTAAGTGAACCGCCATCTGATCACCATCAAAGTCTGCGTTATAGCCAGTGCAAACGAGTGGGTGAAGTGTGATTGCTTTACCTTCTACAAGTACAGGCTCAAATGCCTGAATACCCATACGGTGAAGAGTGGGCGCACGGTTTAAGAGGACAGGATGTTGTTGGATAACCTGTTCGAGGATATCCCATACTTCTTCATCTCGGCGTTCAAGCATTCGTTTCGCTGACTTAATCGTATCTGCGAGCCCACGATCCTTGAGGCATCGAATGATAAATGGTTGATACAGTTCTAATGCGATTTTCTTTGGAAGACCACATTGATTCAATTTAAGGTTCGGTCCAACGACAATGACTGAACGTGCAGAATAATCAACACGCTTGCCGAGTAGATTTTCTCGGAATCGACCCTGTTTACCCTTAATCATGTCAGTAATTGACTTTAAGGGGCGGTTTGAACTGCCAAGGACAGGTCTTCGGCAACGACCGTTGTCGAACAAAGCATCAACTGCTTGTTGCAACATTCGTTTTTCATTTCGAATGATGACTTCTGGAGCATTTAAGTCCATTAGTTTTTTCAGACGATTGTTTCGATTGATAATTCGGCGGTACAAATCGTTCAAGTCGCTCGTTGCAAAGTTTCCAGATTCAAGCATGACAAGAGGGCGGAGTTCAGGTGGTATCACTGGGACAACATCTAGGACCATCCACACGGGGTCATTATGGCTACCACGAAGCTGTTCAATCAGTTTCAATCTTTTTGCAAGGTCAGCAGTTTTTTGTTTCGAGCGAGTGCTTGCTAAATTTTCACGAATAATATTCACTTCTTCATGTAAGTCGAGGGCTTCAATTATTTCTCGAACTGCATCAGCACCCATCTCTGCACGAAAATCACCGTAGCCACCGCGGCTTCTGATTTCGCGGTATTGGTCTTCAGTAATCACTTGTTTGTATTCAAGTGGCTTCTCTTCCATTGTTGCGTCGCCCGCTTCTAGGACGACATAGTCTTGGAAGTAAATAATCTTTTCTAAATCAGAAGTCTTCATTCCAAGCAATGTGCCAAGACGGCTCGGCAATGCTTTGAAGAACCAAATGTGTACAGTAGAAGCAGCAAGGTTGATGTGACCCATTCGCTTTCGTCTAACTCGGGAGTGGGTAACTTTTACTCCACAACGGTCACAAATAATTCCCTTGAATTTTGTGCCTTTATATTTTCCACACCCACATTCATAATCTCGTTCTGGACCGAAGATTCGCTCACAAAATAGTCCGTCCTTTTCTGGACGATACGTTCTGTAGTTAATAGTTTCTGGCTTTTTAACTTCACCAAAACTCCAACTACGAATATCGCTTGGACTTGCTAGACCAATGCGGGCAGATTTAAAATCGTTGACTTTATCAAAGACTTGTTCAGACATAGTTCCTCATTCCTATCAAATGTGTCGAAGATCGCTGTAAAAATAAACGAAGTTGAATCAAAGAAGACTTCCTGTTTCTTCTTGATCCTTCTCCAACTCAATGTTCATACAAAGGCCTCTAATTTCGTGGCACAGGACATCAAAGACAACAGGCATTCCTGCTTCTAGAATGTTGGTGCCTTTGACGATTGAGTCGTAAATCTTTGTACGACCCTCTACGTCATCACTCTTTACGGTAAGGAGTTCTTGCAACATATACGCTGCTCCATACCCTTCAAGTGCCCATACTTCCATCTCACCGAATCGTTGACCACCAGTTCTTGCTTTACCACCTAGTGGTTGTTGAGTAATCAAACTGTAAGGTCCAGTTGATCGCGCGTGGATTTTGTCATCGATTAAGTGATGTAGTTTCAACATATACATTACACCAACAGAACTTGGCTGTTTGAATGGCTCACCAGTTCGCCCGTCATGCAATTGAACCTTCCCCACGAAGGGAATTTCAGCCAAAATTTCATTGGCAGAACCGGGTTCTTCTCCTGTTTCTTCAAATTGTTTTCGTTTTTCAAGAACAGAATCATTTGCTTCTTGGATTGCTCCGAGCACTTCGTCTTCGGTTGCTCCATCAAAGACAGGAGTAACCGCTTGGAAACCAAGTACTTTTGCTGCCCAACCAAGGTGCAATTCCAAAAGTTGCCCAACATTCATTCTCGAAGGCACACCCAGTGGGTTGAGAAGAATGTCAACAGGTGTTCCGTCTTCCATGAAGGGCATATCTTCTTCAGGAACTATCCGAGCGATGACACCCTTATTCCCGTGCCGACCAGCCATTTTATCTCCAACAGAAATTGATCGTTTATTTGCAAGATACACAACGACTTTTTCAAGTACTCCAGAAGCGAGTTCGTCGCCACGCTTCATGTGGGAAGATTTACGATTTCGTTCCTTGTAAATCGCTTGGATTCGCGGCCAAAATTGTTCATGGACTTGCAATGCATCCGTCTTTGAATCTTTTGATCCCTTAATCCATTTCTCAGAGAATCCGTCGATTTGTTCGATGATAACTTCTGGGATTTCGGAAAGACCAACCTTCTGACGTGTAGCAGGGTCGACCATCTCTGTTCCAAGAAACGCGTTCATCTCAAGAACCATTTCTCTAAAGAGAGCAATCGCTTTTTCATTCATTTCATCTTCGTATGCTTCTACTTTTCGCTTCACCATTTTCTTTTGGTCTGAGTCAAGGTGCATGCGTCGGCTAAAGTGATTTGTTCCAATGACGACTCCGCTTGATCCAGATGGAACATTTAGAGACTCATTTTTTACATCTTCGCCCGCACGCCCAAAGATTGCATGGAGTAATTTTTCTTCAGGGGTCAGTTCATTTTTACTCTTAGGAACAACTTTGCCAACGAGAATGTCGTTTGGTCCAACGCGAGCCCCCTGCATAATGATTCCATCTTCATTGAGATTCATCAACTGCCGTTCAGAAACGTTTGGTATATCACGAGTAAACTCTTCCTTGCCGAGTTTAGTGTCTCGGACTTCAACTTCGTAAGAGTCGATGTGGATGGAAGTGAATACGTCATCTTTGACAAGACGTTCGGAGATGACAATCGCATCTTCAAAGTTGTACCCATCAAATGTATTGAATGCAACGAGGACATTCTTGCCAATAGCGAGTTCGCCATTTACGGTTGAGGCACCATCAGCGATGATTTGCCCTTTCTTCACTCTGTCTCCAATTTTGACAATTGGCTTTTGTGATTGACAGGTGCGTTCATTTAAGCCACGGAATGTTTTTAAGATGTATTCATCAGAGTTGTCAATCAAAATTCGGCGAGCATCAACATACGTTACTTTGCCTGCTTGTCTTGCTTTGACGAGCATGCCAGAGAAGTTTCCTACAATTTTTTCCATGCCAGTAGCAACGATTGGGGGGTCAGGGATAATGAGTGGAACAGCTTGGCGTTGCATGTTTGAACCCATCAACGCTCGGTTTGCATCATCGTGCTCAAGGAAGGGGATTAACGATGCTGAAACTCCAACTAGTTGTTTGGGTGAAATATCAATGAATTTCACTTCTTCAGGATCAACTTGTGTTAACTCTCCACTACGTCTAGCAATGACATGATCACTTAGAATTTTGTTTTTGTCATCAAGAACTTCTGAAGGTGCAAGAACGGAGTTCATTTCTTCATCAGCCCGTAAGAATAGCACCTCGTCGGTTGCTTTTTGTCGTTTTACAGTGCGATAGGGTGTTTGGATAAATCCATACTCATCAATCTTTGCGTAAATCCCAAGGGACGCGATAAGACCGATGTTCGTTCCTTCTGGTGTTTCAATTGGACAAATTCGACCATAATGAGAAATATGAACATCTCGAACTTCAAACCCTGCACGTTTTCTATTTAAGCCGCCTGGACCGAGTGCGGATAGTCGTCGTTCATGGACAAGCATCGATAGTGGATTAGTTTGGTCAACAACTTGAGATAACTCACTTCGACCAAAGAAAAAGTCTATTGCAGAACCAACTGCTTTTGAGTTAACAAGGTCTGCGACTTTGGTAAGTTCATCTGGATCTTTGACGCTCATTCGTTCTTGAACGGTACGTCGAAGTTTCAAGAAGCCCTTTCTCATTTCTTCGACGGCGAGTTCATCTAGAGTTCTTAATCGACGATTGCCTAGATGGTCAATATCATCAATATGAGCAGTATCTTTTCGTGCACGTAGATCGAGCATGTACTCAATGACCGCAATAAAGTCATCGGGTCGTAGGTGCATGACGTCTTCTGGTACGTCCATGTCGAATTTTCGATTGATACGGAATCTGCCCACTTTTCCAAGTCGATATCGATTGTCATCGAAAAACTTATCAGCGAAAAGTGCTCTCGCTTTGTCAACTTGCGGAGGGTTACCGGGTCGAAGTCGACCGTAAATTTTTAACAAAGACGCTTCATGCTCAGTTGCATCGGCGAGAAAATCAAGCTTCTCAACTGCGAGAGTGTTGAGGATAAGTGGATCTGCTGGATCAGCAATCACGGAAATCTTTTTGATAGGAGATGCGAGAATTGCATCGTATGCGTCGCCAATTTGAGCACCAATTTTACAGAGTTCCTCCCCAGTTTCAGAATCAATAATTAATTCTGCTGAGTAGTACTCTGGTTTTAGCTTGTTGACCGAAATTTCTTGTACGTCGTAGAATCGATCGAGAATTTTTTCAGTTGAACTGAAGTCTTCATCAAGAGCACGTAGGAATGTAGTTGCTGCAATCTTTGCAGATTGGTCAATCTTCATTGCCAAGACATCTTTCTTTGTAACTTCGATTTCAATCCAAGAGCCACGTTCTGGGATGATTCTTGCTTTATGTAATTGCCTGTCACCGGTGTCATCTTGAATTGCAAAGTCAACACCAGGTGAGCGGTGAAGTTGATTCACGATACATCGTTCTGAACCATTAATAATGAATTCACCACCACCGATCAGAAGTGGAATCTCACCGATATAAATTTCTTCTTCTAATACTTCTGCAATTCCATCCCGCACAAAACGAACTGCAATTTTGAAGGGGCACCCATAGGTCAATCGAAGTTCTTTACATTCATCGACGGTGTAACGAGGTTCATCAAGAACGTAGTACAAATATTCAACTCGCATTGAACCGTCATATGCTTCAATTGGAAATACTTCTCGAAGAAGTGCCTCTAGCCCAATGGGTTTTCTTTCATGTGGATCAAGTTTTGATTGAACAAGTCGTTCATAGGCTTCGCCTTGAACTTGAGTGAGTGGTGGTACAGGAGTTGCATCGCCGCGTTTTGAAAAATCGCGTACCGTAATCGTCGCCATAAATGAACCTCACAACTAGCCGTCACTGCAATAAAAAGCAGTTGGACTGTCTAAATTCGTATGTTTCTTACTGTTCTTCCAAGATGCCGCGACCGCCGCTGCCGAGCCACGTAAGGTATACGAAACGCGGTTTTTCAACAAGTATCGATGCTCAAAACTTGAATTTTTTCTACTATTTTGCCTTTTTTCTCCCACCTGACTTTAAGCACCCTCTGAGCCAGAGGGTGGGAGTAAAAAAACAGCCAGCAGTTGGGCACTGCTGGCTGTCATAAGTTGTTGATTATCAAAGGATTACTTGACAGTTACGCTAGCGCCTGCTTCTTCAAGTTTGCCTTTTACATCATTTGCTTCATCTTCAGAGGCCTTCTCCTTGATTGCTTTTGGTGCTTCGTCAACGAGTGCTTTGGCTTCTTTGAGGCCAAGACCGGTGATTTCTCTGACAGCTTTGATGACTGCAATCTTCTTATCTCCAGCTGCTTCAAGGATGACATCAAACTCGGTTTGTTCATCAGCACCACCATCACCACCGCCGGCAGGACCTGCCATCATGACTGCACCACCTGCAGCGGGTTCGATTCCGTAGGTATCTTTCATATAATCTGCAAGATCGACTGCTTGAGTCAACGTTAATCCTGCGATTTCATCACCAATTTTACTAATAGCCTTGTCAAATTCTTTTGTTGCTGTTGCTTCTTC
>CAZRPZ010000037.1:0-21990 GCA_964602215.1 uncultured Isosphaeraceae bacterium
GCGGTCAAAGACATTACGGGTTTCAAGCACATTATTCCAACACACCAAGGGCGTGCCGCTGAACGCATTTTGTTTGGTGCAGCCGTAGAAGAAGGACAAGTTGTTCCAAACAACACGCACTTTGACACAACCCGAGCGAACATCGAAATACGTGGCGCCACTGCCGTTGATATCCAGACTCCCGGAAGTGCGGATACTCAGAGCGTTGCGCCATTCAAGGGCAACATGGATATCGATGAGTTGAAATCAATACTCGATCAATGGTCAGACAAAGTTCCAATGGTCATGATGACGATTACCAATAACTCAAATGGTGGGCAGCCAGTGAGTTTGCAAAACATCCGAGAAGCAAGCGCACTTTGCAAAGAACGCGGCGTTCCGTTTTTTATTGACGCGTGCCGATTTGCCGAAAATTCTTGGTTTATTAAATTGCGAGAAAAAGGCAACGAAGACCGAACACCGATTGACATTGCAAGAGAAATTTTCTCGCTCGCAGATGGCGCGACGATGAGTGCGAAAAAAGATGGCATGGCAAACATGGGTGGGTTTCTTGCACTAAACGATGACGCGCTTGCTGAAAAATGCAGGTCGATGTTGATTTTGACTGAAGGGTTTCCAACGTATGGCGGGCTTGCGGGGTATGATCTTGAAACGGTTGCAACAGGATTGTACGAGGCGCTTCGGGAAGATTATTTGGCGTATCGAGTTCGTACTGTTGCATATGTTGGTGAACGGTTGACAGATATGGGAATACCAATCCTTCAACCACCGGGTGGTCATGCAATTTATCTTGATGCAAAGGAGTGGATGTCCCACATTCCAATTGACCGATTCCGTGGGTGGGCGCTGGCAAATACGCTCTATGTTGAGGGTGGAATTCGCGCGAGTGAAATTGGAAGTGTGATGTTTGGGCAGCAACCAGATGGAAGTGAAAGGTTGGCGGATAAAGAACTCGTTCGGCTTGCGTTTCCAAGGCGCGTTTATACCCAGAGCCACATTGACTATGTCGTTGAAGTACTTGAGTACATCAACACCATGAAAGATTCCATCAAAGGTGTTCGCATCACAAAGCAGCCAGCCGCGCTTCGCCACTTCACCGCCGAATTTGAATCGGTGGAGTAGAGAACCCCAGAACCGCTAAAATTGCACGAAAAAAGTCGTTTTTTTTTGAGTTGCATGTCAGAACTGACATAGTATACTGGGGATGTACAGAAATGCAAAAAAGATTAAACGAGTACATAAATGAGAAATTAGAATGAACAAAGAACAACATAAAAGATTAGAAAAAACTGGGTGGAACTTCGGAACAGTTGCCGAGTTTTTAAATCTCACCCCAGAAGAAAACGAACTTGTGGAAATTCGAGTAGCGCTTACTGTCTATTTTGAATTCAAGCGTAACGAGATGAATCTTACGCAGGTTAATCTAGCAAAAAAACTTGGATCAAGTCAGTCTAGAGTTTCCAAAATTGAAAACGGTGACCCAACTGTGTCGATTGACCTTCTGCTTGAAAAGTTAGTGCTTATGGGAGCCACCCGTAAAGAGATTGCCAAGGTAATTGCTGGAGATGCAGCGTAATTTGTGCTTCAACTAGACCTCCGCCCTTACACTTCAGACAGCGGCATGTCTGTTTCAACACGGTTTGTGTTTTTTGGAAGTTCTACATCAAGTATGCCCGCAATTCCAGCGTCTGCCATTCGGCGGCGGACTGTCGCTGAGTTGAATGTGGTCGTTTCCATATTATCGATAATCGCTTGCAAATTCATTGCAATTTGACCTTCAGGCAGGGCATCCCCCAGTGGTTGGATGGCTTGTTCAAATAGTTGGAGCACATTGTTGTGGTTTTCAAATGTTCCTGCTTTTTCAGCCCATGTTGAAGCCGGTAAAAATACATCTGCTCGTTTGGTCAAGTTGTTTTGGAGTGTATCAATAAGAATTAACGTTTGCTTTTCTGAAATTTCAGGGGTGTCCCACTTTTCTGGATAATTACCAGTTACAACAACTGTGTCTGCGCTGCTTGCTTGCGTCTTCCATTCGTCGTACGAAAGGATATCGCCAAGTGCCCTCTGTACACCGCGCGCATTTGGCGCTTTCTCGCTTCGAATAGTAAATCCGCTCTTAAATGTTTTATCTTCGCCGACTATTGGGATGGGACCAAGTCCAATGATGGCATCTTGATCAATTGAACGAACAAGTTGACCCAAAAGCCAAGCATCTTCACAACTGAGCATTGGGCTGATAAGAAGTGCAGTTCGTTTTGATTGCTGCAACTTTTCGGTTGCAATTAATTCTGCATTCTCTACTACTTCAGTTACTCTGTTTTCATCATGAACAAAATTCCACCCATACCGAACCTCATCTGTAATCCAGTATTGATTGACATCAAGGTTTGTTCTGGGTTTCACTCGATAAATCTGACCATTATTGTGTTCAATGTTGATGTTGTCGCCACTGCTTGTCAGTGGATCAACTGATGGTGTAGTTGATAAGAACCACACTCGTTGTGAAAACATAAAATCTTTATCAAGCATTGCACCAACTGGGCAAATATCAATGACATTACCGCTAAGCTCGTTGTTAATTCCTTGCCCCGGAAAGACATCAATGGATTCTCTGGCGCCTCTACCATCAATATACAACTCTGAAGTGCCGGTAATCTCATCAGTAAATCGAACACACCTCGTACACATAATGCAGCGATCACCATACAACATCACATTGTCGCCGATATCTTTTTTGCTTTGTGTGATCTTTTCGATATCACAACGACGAACGCCTCGACCATGTTCATAGGCGTAATCCTGAAGTGTACATTCGCCCGCCTGATCACAGATTGGGCAATCAATTGGGTGATGATTCAATAACATTTCCATTACCGCTTTTTGATTTGCGGTTGCTTTTGGCGATTCTGTGTAGACAACCTGACCTTCGCTTGCTGGTGTCTGGCACGTTGGTAGCAATTTGGGCATCGGTTCTAGTTTGTTTTCATTCCGAGGGTTCGGTGCCCACACTTCTGCTAAACAGATACGACAGCTAGCAACCACACTTAATGAAGGGTGATAGCAATAGTGAGGTATAGATAAACCGTTCTCTTGGGCGACATCAATAATTGACTGCCCTTGCTCAAACTCTAGCTCTTTTCCATCAATGGTAATTGTAGGCATGGGTCGCATATTGTAGCTTTCCTTGGTGTCTGACACTTGGTGTCTGACACCAAGTGTCAGACACCAAGGTGGGTTTGGCAAGTCAAGACGATTGCGCCCTCTTCTAATGTTATGCCGAGAATTTCAACCTCGCGATCGTCCATGAGGGGGGCTATCGCTTCAACACCATCTGTTTTCTGCTGCAACTCTGCTAGTACGCTTTTAAAGAGCGAAATCGGAATAGGAATTTTCCCGAGCCGAAGTGCAATCGGTTCAACAAACACAATGCCGTCATCAACCCAAACCCAAAGTTGAATAGCAATTGGCCTTGGAGAGGATTCATCAAATTCAACAAGTGCAGCAAACCAGATTCCCTGAGGAGTCACATGAATTTGTGGGGCATGCATTTCAGGTGGTAATTCAATATTTTGATCGTGTGTCAGCCAATCCTCCAGACGACCCGAAAGCCATGCATTCATCGCTTCGTCTGAAATTCGAATTCTCCATACATCCTCAACAGGTCTGACCTTATGGAACTCTTCATTCAAACGATATTCTGCTCGGTCAGCAAATTTCTTAACTTCAGGCAGTGAGTAATCAGGTGGTGAGTACCACGATTGGGGTTGCCAACTCAACCAAGAGACAATCCAAATCGCTATTGCAAACACCGCAATGCTTGCGACTAAAATAATGAACACTTTCTTCATGTTTGCTCTGGTATCCGCCTTTCAATTGACCGGATCCCAAGAAGTAATACGCTGTTCAAAATGATGAAAAGGACACCTGCAATCGGAAACATCCATGAAAGCATAGCATCGGCAGGTAACGTCACAACAGTAATGACAATCAGCCCCCCCAAAACTCCTGCGGCATACCCTGCTTGTCCTGCGGCTTGCAGGGAACCAAACACCAAATTTGATGCCTCTGGGCGAACAGCCGTAGAGAATGCTGATGGCATAAGTCCTGCAGCACCAACACCATAGACCAATAAACAGGGCGGTAGTACAACCACCGGAGGAAACCAAGCCATCAATCCCAAACCAGCAAGTGACACTCCAGACATTGTTGCTGCTATGAAACGAATCTTGTAACCGCCATAGTAATCAGCAAGAATGCCAGCGGGAGCTGCAAAAATCGCTAGTGCGAGAAACATGCCTGCCAACGCCACGCCAAGCGTCATCGACCCGATTGCAAAACCGGAGGCCAGCAAGATAGGCAATGAAGTAGAAACAAGCGCTGCTAGCCCTCGATCGAGTGCTAGAAAGCCAGCTCCGAGCCATTCCTTTGGAATTAGAGGGCAATGACGGGGGTATGGACGCGGAGAACGCGGCACGTTATCGACAGTTCGATGCATAATCGCCACAATTAGCAGCAGTATGACCATAATAACTGCTCCTGACCACAACACTAACGACGCGGATTCTTGCCCAATACCTCCTCCGATTCCAGCCCCGATGGCTAATGCAACCATCATGACAGTGAAACCAGCCCCCATCCGACCTCCATACCGGCGTTTTTCACCCGCTGAGGCAATAATCCTGAGAGGTACAGCCAAAAGTACTAAATCCGCGCCACCTTCAAGGCAACGAAGCGCAAGCATTATTCCCCACGTCTGGCTCAGAGCCATTGCCACCATCAACACCGCCGAGAGGGCTGCTGAGCCAATAAGCAGTGTTGATGATGAAAAGCGGCGGTTCAGCAGAGCGAGTATTCCAACTGCGAGCACTGCTCCGAGCAAATTCACCGCCATAAAATAATGCGCCATTCCCTCGCTGACTCCGAATCGATCGACCGTGAGTTCCTTCAGCACTGGAACGACCATTGCGTCTGGCATCGCCGCAAAGCCAAGCAACAAACACCCAACAAGGAGCGGGTGATTTTTGCTGCGTACCTGTTTCATTGTCAGGAAACTTAGTCGGTGCTGACGAGTTCTATGTCAAAGATGAGCGTCGCTCCGCCTGGGATTGGTCCACCCGGTGTGCCTCTGTCACCATATCCAAGACTAGAAGGAATAATGAGTTTTCGCTTTCCACCAACTTTCATTGAGCCGACTCCTTCAGTCCAACCCGCAATGACGCCATTGAGTGGGAAAGAAATTGTTTCGCCACTATCAACGCTACTGTCAAATTTTGTGCCATCGTTGAGCCAACCCGTATAGTGCACTTCGACCGAACTTGTAGGACCGGCAGGCATTTCTCCCTCGCCCTCGACAATGTCATACCATTGAAGTCCACTATCGCTTGTCGAAATATCGCCTGTCACTGGGTCGCCGGGTAGTTGTTCCATTGGTGGTACCTTTGCATAAGGGGAAACGGGATTGATGTCGAGCAATTCAACGTCGAAAATAAGAGTCGAGTTTGGTGGAATCGTTCTACCACCTCGTGCACCATACCCCAATTCAGATGGGATGCGAAGTTTAAATTTGTCGCCAACGCACATTCTTCCAACACCTTCAGTCCACCCAGAAATCACTCTGTTCAGTGGCAACGTAATTGGCGCACCCCGATCAACGCTGCTGTCAAATTTTGTGCCGTCTTCAAGCCATCCGGTGTAATGCACCATAACGTTGTCCGTGGGTGCTGGGCTTGCCCCTTCGTTTTCACCACGAATCACCCACCACTCAAGCCCACTTTCAGATTCTTCTGGGTCCCCGTACACCAGATCACCCGGAACATCGACCGCTTGTGGAACTTGATCATTCAATCCCAGCGATTCCAAAAACGCATCCATGCTTGGTTCGCGCCCAAGATACTCTCGCACTAACTCTACACTATCTTTTGTTCCGCCCCTTGAAAGAATTTTGTCTCGATAGTACGCACCCGCCTCATGGTTCAGCATCCCCAACTCTTTAAATCGCTGGAACATGTCTTGAGCATAAACAAGCGACCACATATAGCCGTAGTACCCCGCTTGGTATCCGGTTAGGTGGCCAAAACTTCCTTGGAACCATGTTCCGGGGGTGTGCTTGTACATCCTTGTCTCATCGAAAATGTCATACGCAACCTGCGTAGTATCAACTTCACCATCCTTGTCTGTGTGGTATGCCTGATCAATTTTCCCGAGATAGATTTGACTCTCTGTTTTCATTCCACTTTGTAAATTTTTTGCAGCAATCAAACCCTCAACCAATTCGTCTGGAATTGGCTCACCCGTTTCATAATGACGAGCAAATAATGTTAACGTTTCGGGAGTCCAAACCCATTCTTCAAACATTTGCGAAGGGGCTTCGACAAAATCACGCTCAACGCTTGTCCCACCAAAACGAGCGTATTCTGTGTCGCTTAATATCGTGTGTAAACAGTGCCCAAACTCATGAAAAAATGTTTCCGCTTCATCGTGTGTAAGTAATGATGGTTTTTCATCCGTTGGCTCTGTAAAGTTGCATACCAGTGCTGCGACCGGCAGCTGTTCGGTGCCGTCGGGTAATATTTTGTGTTGTGCCAAACCCCATTGAGCAGCATGAGAATATTTATTATCTCTAGGATGCAAGTCAACATAGAATTCTCCTAATTGCTCGCCAGTATTTGTATCCCAAACCTCAAACAAACGGACGTCTTTGTGCCACAAGGGGGTGCCACGATCTGCAGCTTGATTTGTTACCTCTCTGTATTCAATTCCATACAAATTTTGAGTAATTTCAAATAATCCGCCCATCACATTTTCGAGTGGAAAATATTCTTGCACCTTTTGTGAATCGACTGCATATTTGTCATTCTTAATTTTCTCGTAGTAATAACTGAAATCCCAAGGATTAAACTCGGCGGTAGGATCTCCTAAATCCGCTCGTTTTGCTTCTACCAATTGCGCCCAATCTTGCTCCGCCTTTTTTCGTACGATTGGTTGTAGTTCTTCATAAAACGCTGCAACAGTCGCACCATTTTTTGCCATCCTAATTTCCGTCTCGTAATCTGCAACCGTGTCATACCCAAGCAAATCTGCAGCTTCGTCGCGAAGTTTAATAATCTTTTCAAGGACATCTACATTCTTTCGACCTGCTCGACGTGAGTACAACCAGCGTACTTTCTGGCGAGTCTCGGGGACGCTGCAATAGTCCAAGATTGGCCCAAACGTTGGATAATCAAGCGTGACAAGATACACACCATTCACTTCCTCTAGCCGATTAATGACGTCTTGTGGAACACCATTAAGTTCATCCAAGGTCAGCGGAATCACCGTTTCGTCATTACGAATGTTTGCTTCAAACTCAATACTTAACTTTCCAATTTCTTTTTGTATGCCGATGAGTTTTTCGCGGTCTTCTTTGGAAAGGGACATCCCGCTTCGACGGTAATCGCGCATCGTATGTGCAAGCATTCTTGCTTGTTCACCTGCAAGTTCTGGATTCGTATCTGCGTACGATTTCACTGCGTTGTACAACTCTTCGTTTTTACTAAAATCAATTGACCAGTCTGACCACACCTGTTCTCCAGCTTGCGCTGCTTCTCGGATGTCTGCCTCGGGATGAACATACGCCATAAAAACCGCCACGTTTATCGCGTCATCCAAGCGGGCAATCATGTCATCAATCGCTCCAACAGTATTGTCGAAGGTACGCTGTGAGTCTGGAATTGCGATGATGACTGCAATTTCTGCATCCGCATTCGTAAATGCCTGCTCAACTCTTGCATGCAATTCTTCTGATGTTACTGGAATAGTTCGATCGCCAAACGAAAGTGATGTGATTAAAACCGTTAGTGCTGTGATACAAAATTTCATGTCTAAATTCCTTCTTTCGGGCTACACAGTGTAATTGAAAAGACCCGCAGTACACTGCGGGTCTTTCAGATTTTTATTTCTCGCTTCGATTACACCGCTGCGGCCATTGCTTCTGCCTTGGCTTTAGCGTCTTCAAGCGTACCTACATACATGAAGGCGGATTCAGGCAGATCATCGCCCTCACCGTCGCACAATCGTTCAAAGGAACCAATCGTGTCTTCAAGCGACGAGTTTACGCCGGGAAAACCAGTAAACGTCTCGGCAACATACAAGGGCTGGCTTAAGAATCGTTCTATTCGGCGAGCTCTTGCAACTGTTAACTTGTCATCTTCAGATAATTCATCTACACCAAGAATTGCAATGATGTCTTGTAAGTCATCGTACCGTTGCAAAATTGTTTGTACTCGGCGAGCAACTTCATAATGGTGATCGCCAACAACTTGTGGGTCGAGGATTCGTGATGAAGAAGCAAGTGGATCAATCGCCGGGTAAATTCCTTTTTCAGCAATCTTTCGTTCAAGCACAACAAAGGCATCCAAGTGAGCAAATGTCGTTGCGGGTGCAGGGTCAGTTAAGTCGTCTGCAGGCACATAAATTGCTTGGACAGAGGTAATCGCGCCCTTGTTTGTAGAAGTAATACGTTCTTGAAGTTCACCCATTTCAGTTGAGAGGGTGGGTTGATAACCAACAGCAGATGGCATTCGACCAAGAAGTGCGGATACTTCAGAGCCCGCTTGCGTAAACCGAAAGACGTTATCGACAAACAGTAATGTTTCTTTCCCAGAAGAATCGCGGAAGTCTTCCGCCATCGTGAGTGCAGAAAGTGCAACTCGAAGTCGTGCGCCCGGAGGTTCGTTCATTTGTCCAAAGACCATCGCAACCTTATCTAGAACCGAAACTGTTTCGCCCTGATCATTTGTAAATTGGGCTTCTTGCATTTCAAGCCAAAGGTCGTTCCCTTCGCGTGTTCGCTCGCCAACACCAGCAAACACTGAATAGCCATCGAACTCTCGAGCAACACGAGCAATCATTTCTTGAATGATGACTGTCTTGCCAACCCCTGCACCACCAAACAGACCAATCTTGCCACCACGAACAAACGGGCAGAGTAGGTCAATGACTTTAATCCCCGTCTCAAGAATTTCAGTCTTTGGGTTCAGGGTTGAAAGTTTTGGGGGTTGAGCGTGAATTGGCATTCTCTTTTCATACGAAACATCACCACGCCCATCAACTGGTTCACCAAATAAGTTGAAGACGCGTCCAAGGACGCCCTCGCCCACAGGCACTTTGACTGGTGCTCCAGTATCTTGGCATGGTTGACCACGTCGAAGTCCATCTGTACTACCTAGTGAAACGCAACGAACTCGACCGCCACCTAAGTGCTTACTTACTTCACCAAATAGTTTTGTTTTTTCACCCGCGTTTTCAATTTCAACTTCAAGAGCATTGTAAATTTCTGGTAGGCGGTCTATTGGAAATTGAGCGTCAAATGTTGACCCGATGACTTGAATGATTGTGCCTGTGTTGGACATTGTTGTTTCCGAGAAAATAGTGTTTTCGCGTAAAAATGCGTCCCAACGAATGGGACTTCAGAACGCCACAGGATACCTAAATTCCAACCATTTGCCAAGCCCTGCGTGGTATCTGACGTCTGAGATTTGATACTTAGCCAAGGAGCGTCTCTTGGGGGCTGTCCATTGGGGACTGTCCCCCGTATAATTCCCCGCTTATGAAATTTGATCTTGTAGATGAGGTCCTCGAGCAGTCCGAGGACAGAATTGTGACCGTAAAATACATCACCGAAGCAGATGATTATTTGAAAGATCACTTTCCAACCTTTCCAATACTGCCAGGAGTCATGATGCTCGAGGCGATGGTCCAAGCAGCATCTCAACTATGTTCAAAAGATGGTCAAAGAATGGTCCTTGGGGATGTCAAAGCCGTCAAATACGGAGCAATGGTCCAGCCAGAAGAAAAATTACAGATAGAAGTCACGGCTATTCAAACACATGATGACGGTTCTGTATCTTGTAAGGGTAAAGGGATAGTTCATAAAAATGAGACATCGGAAACACAGACAGCCGTATCGGGAAAGTTTACTATACGACCCGTTCGAATGCCATAGCGAACTCAATACAGGAGACGGTCATGAACCGCGATGATATTTTTGAAAAAATCCAAGAAGTTCTCGATGATGCCCTCGGTGTTGATGAGGATGAAGTAACTCCTGATGCTAGCTTGACTGCTGATTTGGGTGCAGAATCTATTGACTTTCTTGACATAGTATTTCGAATAGAAAAAATGTTTGATTTCAAAATTTCGCAAGGCGAACTTTTCCCTGAAAATCTCACTGAAAATGAGGAGTGGGTCACAGAAGGAAAATTAACTGATGCAGGGCTTGCAATGCTTAAAGAACGCATGACACATGTCGATTTTGATTCCTTTGCCGGAGGCGATCGAGACATTTCAAAGATTGGTGATTTAATTACAGTCAATGCACTTGTAAACTTTGTTGAAATAAAATTAGCGGCATAACTGCGATGCGTTGGCTATGGATTGATTGCATCACTGAATACGAACCCAACAACTCGCTTGTTGCTATAAAAAATATTTCTCTTGCAGAAGATTATTTACATGATTACCTCGTGGATGGTGTGCCCGTCATGCCATTCTCACTCATGATTGAAGGCATGGCGCAAACTGCAGGAATCCTAATTGGCACGACATCTTGCTTTAAAGAAAAAATTATCCTCGCCAAAATTGCGAAAGCAACACTCGATTGCGACGTCACTGCTGGAGATTCTCTTCGATATGAAGCAACCATCGACCGCCTTGATGAAGTGGGTGCATCAACAACTGGCCGAATTGATCGAAGAGTTGCTGGTGGTGATGCGTGGGAACGGGTAGGTACCGTTGAGTTGATGTTTAGTAACATTGACAATAATTTGGCTGGAATTGAATTCCCAAAACACAACTTTGTATTTTCAGACAACTTTAAAATGATTCTAGAGGCCGCCGGTCTCTCAAATCTCATGGAGACCTCACATGCCTCGCCTTAGAACCATTGACCCAACTGCTGATACTGGCGCTGGTGCCGATCTACTCAACGGTCCATTGAAAGAAAAACAAATCAATATTTTTAAGGGTCTCGCTGCTCATCCAACGGTTCTTAAGGCCTTCATGGGTTGGTCACAGGGCTCAAAGGGCGACACTCTCACCCCACAAGAGCACGAGGTCGTTCAACTTCTTGCTGCTGAAAAATTCCACTGTGATTATTGCCTTGCAGCACATACAAAAATAGCTCAGGGAACCGGCATAAGCGAAGAGGATTGCATCAATATCCGCCGTCGCCAGAGCAGTAACCCTAAAACACAAGCGTTGATTGACTTCACCGCAGAATCACTCGACACGTATGGAAATGTTTCCGATGAAACACTTGAGTCATTTATGTCAGCGGGATTCAATTCCGAAGCTGCAATTGAAGTTGTTGCTGGAATATCTGTAATGACGTTCACGAGTTTTTATAATCATGTTCACGACACGGTAGTCGATTTTCCAGAAGCCGCTCCTGTATAAAAAAGAGCACTTGCCCCTTTAAGAGACAAGCACTCAATGGTGGTCGAACTGAATGCTCGACCGATGGGAGAATAGGTCTACGTACGTGGTGTAGACCTTTGCAATGGAGGAGAAGGGGGATCATTCATCCTTTCCAACATCGAATACAACTAGCTGTTTTTCAAATGACTTTTCTCATTTTTAAGTCGATTTGGGGGACCAAACCCCCGAACTCCCCCGAACTCCCCCGAATTCCCCCGAATTCCCCCTAACCCGTACAATCCAACCCATGAATTCACATATCGCAATTTATGCAGGGTCTTTTGACCCCATCACAAGTGGTCACCTTGATGTCATTTCAAGAGCGCGGGGTATGTTTGACCGCATTATTGTAGGTATTGGACACAACCCAGATAAACAAGCACTCTTCCCATTTGATGAACGGCTCTCCATGGCAACAACGTTAGTAAGCGAACTCGTGAGCCAAAATCCTGATGACGCCCCCGTTTCAGTTGAGCAATATTCTGGCTTAACGGTTGATTTTGCAAAAGAGTCTGGCGGGGTTGCGTTACTTCGTGGGATTCGAAATGTCACAGACCTTGCTATGGAAACACAACTCGCCATCACGAATAGGCAAGTTGCAAATATGGAAACCGTGTTTATTATTACCGGCGAAGCATACGCTTTTACCTCTTCCAGTTTAATACGACAAATTGCTGCTCTTGGCGGAGATGTGGAACGCCTTGGCAGTATTATTCCACCACTAGTCATTGAGCGACTACAGGCGTTGCAAAATGACCCATCAAGCCCATTACACTCGCTTGGCAAAGATACGCACATGGAGTAATACATGGATTGGCGAATCTGCTCCATCGGAACATTACCAATTAACCCACTGTGGAACGAACGAGGCCCCGTTCGTACGGGACACGCAACATCAACCATCATAAAGAGCGATGATGCAATTTTACTCGTTGATCCATCGCTACCCCCGCAGATACAGAATGCCCGCCTGCAAGAACGGTGGGGGATTTCTCTGGACGATGTCACACATGTATTTCTGACCAGTTTTGATCCCGATAGAAGAAGAACACTTGACGGGCTGCGCCATGCGTGCTGGTATATGCATGAAACAGAAATTCAATCTGCCTCTATATTGATGAATGAAGAGTTACAGCGTGCAGAGGAAGATAAAGAACTTGCCAAATTATTGAAAATCCAGTGCGGGCTTCTTGAATCATTTTCATGTCCTAAAGACAGTCTATTTCCTCAAGTTGATTTGTTTCCCTTGCCCGGATTTACTGTTGGAAGTTGCGGGCTCTTGTTACCCACTGCTACGCACACGGTTCTTATATGTGGCGATACGGTTGCAACACGCGAACATGTCAAACTGAGAAGCGTAGTATCAAATGCTGAAAACATTGAACTCGCCCAAGAATCATTTACAGAATGTCTTGAAATTGCAGACGTCATTATCCCTGGTCGCGATAATGTCTTACTACACTTCACCCGATGATACTCCTTCCACTTATTCTTCCTCTTTCGATTTGTCAGAACGCTCAAGAGCCCAGCAAGGAGTTGCAGGCAGCGATGTTCCTTGGCTCACG
The DNA here is from genome assembly GCA_964602215.1 of uncultured Isosphaeraceae bacterium. Lineage (GTDB taxonomy): Bacteria > Planctomycetota > Phycisphaerae > Phycisphaerales > SM1A02. Next base: position 13,020 of record CAZRPZ010000037.1, read on the forward strand.
CTCTGCCCAAATAGAGCAAAAACTTCCCGTGCTTGACCAAGTTGTTCTTGTTCCAGACGAAGCAACCTATCTCGATGAAATTTCAAAGTGGTCAACCGAACAACGATGGCCTGTCCTTATTCAAAGAGAGCCATTTGCCTCACAATTTATTCGCCGGTTTGCACCGCAGCAGTGCTGGGTTAGAGAGTCTGTTGGGCAACCAATTAACAATATAAAAAAGGAAATGGCTCGTACTGTTGCTCAAGCATGGGATGGAACTGCATCAATCGAGATAGCGCTAACAGACCTTGGCATGCCACCAACGGGTGTAGTGATTACCGCTGAAGATGATTCTGCGAGGACTGCTGCGGTTGCACTTGCTGCGGGGCGGGGTCAATTGTTGTTATTTTTACGTTCTGGATGGGGAGAATGCCGTGAGACACTTGGCCAGTCGCAAACAACTTCCCTTCTTCAAGAAATTAAGACTCTTCTTGATTCTACTGGAGTTCAATATGAAGAACTTGGTGACACCATTGACTCAATTACGCTTTGTCAAACAATGCCCGCTCGTGTTGAGTTTACTCGCCCTCACGATAATCCCGTTGCATTGAGCGATGTTGTCGGCCGAAACGAAGATGGAAAACGCTTCGCGTGGACTGGATGGATTTTTGGAACAAAACCAAGCGCGGCGTTTGTTGCGATGTGTAGTTTGTTTTTAGAACGAGATCAATATTGGTTCTGCAACACGTACCCAAATAGTGGGGGGTGGGCAAATTATGGCCTTGGAAATATTCCAGCTCTTCTTCCAAAATTTGGTATTGATTATGAAGTTCTTGATGGAACATTACGAGAATTACAACAATCCGAATCTGGGGGAGTCACTTCAGATGTCATGTACTTCACCTCGAAAGGGAATGCTGATTTCCTCGAAATGTCTGACAATCGAACCTCTCCTTCATGGTTACCTGTTTTGAATACGCCTTCCGCATTGTTTTTTCTTCATAGTTGGTCGCTTAAAAATCCATCGGGACAATCAACGGTTGGTGGAACGTGGTTGTCAAGAGGCGTGTATGCGTATGTTGGGTCTTCACACGAGCCAATGCTCTCTGCTTTTGTGCCACCAACCCTAATGCTCAGAAAGACGATGAGCTTGATTCCTTTTCTTGTAGCGGCGAGGTGGCAGAAAGGAGAAAATCTTTTTTCAAAACCTTGGAGGGTGAATACGATGGGTGACCCGCTCATGCTGTGCCCCCCAAACACATCTCCGAAGAAAGAACGAAATCCTCCGGTGAAAAGGATTGGTTATGTCAGCGCAAAAACGCTTGCTCAAAACGCAATGCGAGAGGCAATCAATTCCCCAAGTGATAACTCCTTCGCTCAAGCGATACGTTCCGTCACTCTTATTGGTGAAGATGGTATGGCGTGTGAACTTTGGGAGGCTGCAACCAGAAAGGGAGTAGCTGGCTCAGTTACTGCACAGGCTGCTTTGCCTGCCTTGTTTCGGCAGCAAAAAAAAGATGCGTTTCTTTGGGCTTTTTCGTTAATTGATACACCCTCTCGATTTGAGCAAGACATGTTGTGGCAACTTGTCGGGCTTGGTGTTGATACGCCGCTCCAAGTTCTGATTGATAATCTTCGCTCACCCTATGAAGCCGATGATTTATTGGTCATTAAAGAAAGGGTGGTTTCTTCGATGGGGGCATCGGCATTGCAAAATATCATTAATGAAAAATTACTAAAAGCAAGCGGTCGAAACAAGCGCGAACTTCAACGGATGCGAAAGGAGTATGGTGGTTAATAATTCTCCAGTTGTATTGATTATCCGTGACGGGTGGGGGCAGAACCCTGATTCATCTATGGATTCTTACAACGCTATCGTTCAGGCAAACACGCCTGTTGCGGACATGTTGTGTAGAGAGTACCCAACAACACTCATCGGCACGTGCGGAGAAAGTGTTGGATTACCTAGGGGAGTGATGGGGAATAGCGAGGTAGGTCACCAAAATATAGGTGCAGGTCGAATTGTTCCACAGGAACTCATGCGACTCAATATCGCTGTGGAACGTGGAGAATTCAAAACAAATCCTGTTCTCAACGAAGTGTTCTCAAGGGGAACAGGTAATCATGCCGCACATGTCATTGGGCTTGTCAGCGATGGTCGAGTCCACAGTGATCTTGCCCATTTGTTTGCACTCCTTGATGCTGCACCACCTGAAACCAACATATACATACATGTCATCACAGATGGCCGAGATTGTTCCCCTTCCGCTGGGCTAGGGTTTGTTGAAGCACTTGAAGACCACATTCGCGATACGAATGCAACAATTGCAACTGTCATGGGTCGGTTCTGGGCGATGGATCGGGATAACCGTTGGGAACGTGTCTCACTCGCTTTTGAAGCAATGACTGGTCTAGCAACCACCCATCCACTAAGAGACGGTCTTCCAAACGTTCGGAAATCTTTCCGTGCATCAGACTGTATTGCGGACTATTACGCACACCCAACAAACGAAAATCAAATTGGTGATGAGTTTATCGTTCCAACTCAAATTATTGATGAGAATGAAGAGCCCATTGGATTGATACAACATGGGGACAGCATATTTTTCTTCAATTACAGAGGAGATCGGCCAAGGGAATTGAGTAGGGCGTTCGTGCTTGATGATGATGCTTGGAGTGCGGTTGCAAGAGGTCCATTTACGCGTGGGGAAATGTTTCAAGACTTGTATTTTGCCACGATGACCAATTATGAATCAACTCTGCCCGTATCAGCGGTTGCATTTGATAAACCAGATGCGATGAAAAATATTCTTGGTGATGTCTTATCATCGAACGGTCTCAAACAATTCCGTTGTGCAGAGACTGAAAAATTTCCTCACGTCACATTCTTCTTTAACGATTATCGAGAACATCCGTTCGATGGCGAAACAAGACTCCTTGTTCCAAGTCCAACCGACATTGCAACATATGACCAAAAACCACAAATGTCAGCAAATGAAGTCTGCCAAGGCGTGCTCGCTTCGCTAGAAGAAGAACAGCCCTCGGTCATCATCGTGAATTTTGCAAATGGAGATATGGTTGGACATACTGGGAACTTGCCTGCAATTATTCAGGCGGTCGAGGTTGTTGATGAGTGTTGCGGAAAGATAATCGATGCAACGCTCGCGCTTGGTGGCTCATTGATTGTAACTGCTGATCATGGGAATGCTGAGCAAACATGGAACAGCGAAACCGACAGTCCTGATACTGCACACACAGTGTATGACGTACCACTGCACCTTGTTGGAAAGCGGTGGAAATCAGAAACACTTCGGGGTGTTGGAATTCTTGCTGATATTGCTCCAACCATACTGCAGATTTTGGGGTTGGCAAAACCAGAAGAAATGACAGGGGACTCGCTCATCCAATAAATTTTATCGAAGATCGCGGCACACGCGAATCGCAAGTGATTCAAGACCTCGCCTGCCATCTAACAACCCACTTCTTGTGCGGGAGTCTATTGCGACAGCGTCGGTAAATAGATTTGCAAATGTGTGCGATGTTTTCTTTTTTGCAACAGCTAAAATTCTGTTACCACTTTCGCCAAACAATTTTAAGGATTTGCGGATTTCCCCGCTCGACGATCCGCAATCTAACATATTTGCAGCTCCACTCAATCGACGAGTTAAATCAACTACTGACCACATCAATAATTCACGGGGCTGTTTTGAAACATCAAGCAACTCACAAAGTTTAGTAATTGAGGCGCCTTCATTCCCAGTTAATAAAACTGACTGTATTTCCCATGCTTGCTCTTCTTTACTGATCCCAACCATCTCAACAACGTCTGCTTTTGAGATTGTTGTTTGAGGTGCAACTTTCGCAGATAACTTCCCAAGTTCGGTATCAAGATTCGTTAGGGAAAGCCCAATTCGTTCAACAAGCAGTTGGGCGCCTTGTGGTTCTAGGGTGCATCCATGTTCTTTTTCACATCTGGCAACACACCAACGCATTGTGTCTTTTTCAGAATATTGTTGAAGTTTGTACACCAAACCAGTTTTGTCCACAATTTTGTCGAGTTTGCCTGGACGCCATGTTGTTGCTCTCAAGAGTAGCGTTGCTGACTGAACTGGCTCTTCTGCATATCGTTCCATTAGTTTTCGTGTTGGAGTTTTGCTGTTTGCTTTTGCCGCTAAAAATGAGTCTGCATTGTTAACGATGACAAGTTTGTGCCTAGACAACAAATCAAATGTTCGTATTTCATCAAGGACTGACGCAAGGTCGACTGACTCGCCATCAAAGGCAATTCGTTCAATTTCACCATGCTCTTCTTCTAACACCTGTTGCAAATCGTCTGTATATCTTGTCATAAGGAAGGGCTCTTTCCCATGCAAAATGACCGTCCGCATTGAAGCGCTGAATGTTGGTTGCTTTGCCATGGCACCATGGTAGCACGGGGAATGGTGTCTGACACCTTGTGTCGACAACAGGTGTCAGACACCATAAAACGCTGTACGATGGTCACATGTTAATGCTTGAGGTAATTGAAGGTCCCGATCTGGGTGGTGTCTTCCCGTTACCAAGAGATGAACCGCAACTCATCGGTCGCTCATCAGAAGCACTGCCCTTGGGTGATCCGACCATCAGTAGAAGACATGCAGAACTCACCCCCGATGGAGGGAAGTGGTATCTAAATGACCTGTCTTCTGCAAATGGAACGTTTTTAAATGGCCGGCTGGTCAATCAAAGGGTTTCCCTGAGAATTGGTGATGAGATCGGGTGCGGTTCAACCCTCTTTCGGATTTCTGAACAAACCAGTGCAATCAATACTACGCTAACGACGGATCCAAGCTTTGATACAAGCGCCGAATCAATTGTTGTCACATCTCCACACTCCCTTGAGGCAGCGAGAAATCATCTGCGAATGGTGCATCGGCTCACTGCTGCAACTGCTGGGACATTTGACATTAAAGCAATCCTCCAACACCTCGTTGCTATTCTGGTCGATGAATTTAAGCCAGACCGTTGCGTTGGTGTACTCTTTGATGATGAAAATGCAATCGGAACAACTTTTGAAGCTACTCCAAAACGAATTAAGGAAAATGCTGAAGCATTCTCTGAAGCAATCATCATCCACGCTTGCACTGAACAATCTGCAATCCGAATTACAAACGTCGAAGATGATGTTCGATTCGTTCAAGACAGTGGTGTTATCGAAAGTGGGGTTCGTTCTGCGTTGTGCGCACCGCTTCTTGCACACGGAAACGTGCTTGGTGCAATTCTTCTTGAAATCACTTCCGAAAATCGTCACTGGACGGAGAACGAACTTGAACTCCTTGCAACTGCGTGTGAACATGGTGGACTTGCACTTTTAACCGCCTTCCTAGCACATTCGCGCATGCAACACGAACGGCTTGCTGCAATGGGTACTACAGTTGCTTCAATCAGTCATAGTGTGAAAAATATGTTACAGGGTTTACGGAGTGGGGCGGGGGCAATTGATCTTGCCCTCGGACGAGGAGACCTTGAACTTGCACGGGAGGGGTGGCCTATTCTTGCAAGAAATTTAGACCGAGTCTACGCACTTACATTTAATATGCTCGCATGGTCTCGATCAAGCACAATAGAACTGTCGCTCGTTCAATTTGAATTAATCGTGCAAGATGCAGTTGAATTAGTCAAAGGAGCGTGTGAGCGAAGGAAGGTAGCCCTGCGTGTATCTGTCGATGGTGACATGCCTCCGATCCCTATTGATCCAACTGCAATCTTGCAAGTCTTACTAAACGTCCTTAATAATGCAATTGAAGCATCGCCATCAAAATCTGGAGAAGTCACAATTCGTGTTGCAATTGATAGTGCGTATGAACATGTTGTCATTACGATTACAGATAATGGCTGTGGGATTGACCAACAGAACAAGGAAACCCTCTTTCGAGCATTTCACTCTACAAAAGGTCAGCGTGGAACTGGGCTGGGTCTTGCCGTTGCTCGAAAGGTGGTCCACGAACATAATGGATCAATCGAACTCCAATCTGTCGATGGGGGTGGAACGCGATGTGAAATCACACTACCACTCAATAGGGATGACGATCCTGCCGATACCCGTGGTCCATCCACGATTGAACAGAGTAATCGCTTTTAAATCCGCAATCTGGACTGTCCTGCTATGATGCCGCACTTGGGAAGGATCAAATTGACAACATGACAGAAATACTTACAGATACATCCAACATTGACCTCGTTAGAGCAATCAACGGGGCACAGCCACCACCGATTATGGCATCGACCTACCAACGTACTCGCGAGATGACGCTTGATGAATTAATGCTCGAAAATCGGGTGATTTTCTTAATTGGTGAGATTAACCAAGCATCCGCCGCAAGGGTCATGATGCAAATGCTCTACCTTGAAGACCAGAAACAAGGTCAGCAAGTTAACCTGTACATCAACAGTCCGGGGGGCTCAGTCGATGACACGTTGGCGATGTATGACACCATGCAATTTATCTCTTCTGATGTTGCAACGTACTGTATCGGTCGGGCGTACAGCGGTGCCGCCGTTCTTCTCTGCTCTGGTACCAAGGGGAAACGACACATCTTACCTCATGCTAAAGTCATGATTCACCAACCGTATGGTGGAATTACTGGGCAAACTACAGACATTCAAATACAAGCCGAGCAAATTATTGGCGCGAAAGCAACCTTAAACAAGATTATTGCATCACATTCTGGACAACCAGTAGAAACGGTTGCTGAAGATGGAGAACGAGATAAATATTTCACCGCAACCGAAGCAAAAGAATATGGACTCGTTGACGAAGTCTTTGAACTTCAAGAGAGCAAAAAGAAAGATACATAAAAATGTCTACATTAGTACCAATTGTCATTGAAAAAACAGGACGTGGCGAGCGCTCCTACGATATTTTCTCGCGACTCTTAAATGATCGTATAATTTTCTTGGGCGGGCCAGTCATGGATGAGTCTGCAAATCTCATCGTTGCACAACTCCTTTTTCTCGCAAACGAAGATTCAAAAGCGGACATCAGTTTGTATGTGAACTCGCCTGGAGGTTCTGTGACCGCTGGGCTTGGAATTGTTGACACAATGAACTTCGTTCCGTGTGACATTGCAACGTACATTATTGGTCAGGCAGCATCGATGGGGTCTGTCATTGCAACCAGTGGTACCAATGGAAAACGGTTCTCCCTTCCACACTCTAAAAATCTAATGCACCAACCACTTCTAAGCGGTGTTCTTGAGGGGCAAGCAACAGACTTAGAAATCGAAGCACGTGAGATGTTGCGTTTGCGAGATATCCTCTTTACTTTGTACGCAAAAACAACTGGGAAAAAGCAATCCGTTATTCATGAGGATTGTGAACGAAACAAATGGCTCGACCCCAAAGAAATGCTCGAGTACGGTCTTATTGACGAAATCCTCTCACACCTTCCTGCGAGTGAGTAAAACAGGATGATTTGATGATGCGACGTAGAACATCTTTCATTTTGTTGGTAACTGCCTCTGTTCTACTGTGTGGTTGTAGAAAAACGTTATTTAAAAAGAACGAAATGAGAAATCAATTCGAGGCATACAACACGATGCGGTATGGACCTCAGATTACTGAACAGCCAGACCCATTTGGAAATCCAGAACCAGCGTTACGCGCTCGGCTTGGTCAAAAAGAATAATCACTTTACTTTTTTGCGTCCGATATGCTCCTTAATCAAGTCAGGGGGGGTGGTGTATCCGATAGTGCTATAGCAGTGACGACATCATGTCACCTGCGGAGGATTTGCTAGGAATGAAGCCGAATTCAGCAAGGATGCTATCTCGACGAACCCAAATTGTTTGGGGGTGCTTTTTCTTTATCATCCCATGTGCCATCTTTGTCCTTCAACTAGGAAGCAATACTGGTCATAGCGGGATGTTGCTCACGAAACTCGCTCCGATTGATGAACGACCGCAACAAGATGTTGTTCTTGATGCAATAGACTATCAAGCCGTCTGGGACACAATTGTCATTCATCATCTTGGACAGCCGGCAGGAAGCCCTGAAACACTTGACCGTACACACCGCAACTCCGGTCTGAGCGGGCTTGGATATCACTTTCTCATTGGAAATGGAAATGGGCTTGGAAACGGCGATGTCCACGTTGGATATCGATGGCTCAACCAAGTTGCAGGGGCAAAACCAGTGGGTGTAGATTCATCACAATGGAACGAGGGCACAATTAGTATCTGCCTCATCGGAAACGGTAATCGTAGACCCTTCACTGAACAACAACTTGTGCACCTCTCATATCTTGTGCAACGACTGCAATTGGAACTATCAATCGGCTCTGACCGTGTGCTTTTAGCCCAAGAAGTTGGGAGCCCAATGACTTCTCCGGGAAAATATTTTGCTGATGCTCAGTTTAGAAGCCAACTGCTCGATATCCCCCCACCCATAAATAAGTGAATTTTTGAGTAAAAAGTTGATTTCAAAGGGTTGCCAAGGTACCCTACTGTTCTACTTCAACACGCGCCGCTTCAAACATAGGTGCAGGCACGTACTACCAAGATGGCATCACCTAGATCACAACCAAAGAAAATTGGGCAATACACAGTGCTCGCAAAACTCGGCGAAGGTGCTGCCTCGATGCTCTATGCAGTTCAAAATCCGAAGGATAAGCAGGTTTCGGCGTTAAAATATGTCGAAAGGACTGACGAGAAATCTCAACGGTTCCTCGATCAGGTCGAACAAGAATATTCCATCGGATCCAAACTCGACCATGAATCGATTCGAAAAATTCGCAAACTCATCAAGCACCGAAAATTGTTAAAAGTCACCGCACTCTCGATGATTATGGAACTCGTTGACGCAACCACCCTTGATCAACAACTTCCAAAAAATCATGGGCAAGCAGTCAGTGTTTTTTTGCAGATTGCTAGGGGGCTTGCACACATGCATGGTCGGGGCTATGTACATGCTGACATGAAACCAAATAATGTCCTTGTTGAAGAGGGTGGCACTG
>CAZRPZ010000038.1:0-34275 GCA_964602215.1 uncultured Isosphaeraceae bacterium
GTTGCCATTACAGTCTTGGGAGATTCCCTCAGCAATATCACATACATCGCCAACACCATTGTCGTTGCAATCTACTTGATCTAAGTTAGGTAGATAACAGTTATCAACGATGTCAAACACGCCATCACCATCAAGATCGTCTTCGCCACACATATTTGGTTCACCAGGCGTATCCATAATTAAACTTGCAAACACACCCAAATACCACTCGCCGCCATCAGGGCACCGAAATACGTGTGCAGGGGGGTAGATGCCAACTGGTCCTAGAACGACATCTGTGTATAGGAGCTCAACGACCTCTCCAGGGTACCCAACCTCCATAAGGCCAACGCTATCTACGAGGATTGCCCAATAAGAATCATCGAGCACTCCATCATCATCAGCGTCAAGATCTTGGCCAAGCACAGCAGTTAGCCCACCAACGAGCATGTGCGTGACGTTATCGGTTCCTTCGAAACTCATTCCGTCCACAACGAAATCTGGAGTGAAGGTCGCATCAGAATCTGCGATTGAGAGTAGGCCATCAGCACCAATCACTGCTCCAGTTAGATCAATAATCGTTTCAAGAACTCCAGAACCACCGGTTCCATCACCAATGACGATGTAAGAGTATCCATCAAGTGACAACCCTGGATCACCAATCAGTTCAACGAATTCATCGGTATCTGATCCAGGCATATCGATTCGTAGTTCATTAATACCTAATCCATCAATTCCGCCACCTGGGTCACACTCAGCACCCCATGCTGAAATAACTGCAAGCACGTCTGCAACTGTGACGCAACAATCTCCATTTGGAGCAGGAGCGACATCACCTTGAGGACGGTACGTACCATCACCACAATTTCCCCAATTTCCAATGATGGTCAAAATATCAGATACAGCAACAATGCCGTCACCATCCACGTCTTCGGCGCAGTCAGGAAGCGGGTCACCACACGGGTCTGCTATTGTTTCTTCGGCAACTTCAATCGCTTCAAGAATATGCATGTTCGGGAATCCCAGAGCTGCTGGATTTACCCAAGAACCAATTCCACATTCTCCATTTGTTGTCATAAGCCATGAGCCCGAATTTTCACCATCAGCATTACTCCCAATTTCATGTGAACCAGGAAATGATTCTGGGACAACTAGTTCAACAAATAGTAGTGAGTCTGCTTCAAGTGAGATCGGGTTTGAAAAAGTAGCGGTGAGATAGAGTGGGCTACTGGTCGCAGGCATTGATAAAACGGTTGATCCTATCCACCAAAGGTCACTGCCGTCTGGTAGTGGACCAGCCACACCATCTAAGTCTTTATAGATATTTACAGTTGCTTCTGCTGCAGTTGAGAGCTGGGCAAGTCCGAAGTGAACACAAGTGAGTTCTACTGGTAAGCCCGCAGTGTCCCCAGAAGAGAGATCATGGCTACGACCATATCTGTGTTCGGGGGTTCCGCTACCACCAAAGCAGTTTACCGAATTGCCAGGAGTAATCGTATTCACGTTCACATTCTCAGTAATGAGATAATCTGAAGGATTACACAAAGTGAATCCACCACCCCGCGGCGCTGCAGCGGGTCTTGCTAGCGAGAGTTGAAATGAACTTTTTACGGATGGAGTTCTTCTTGGGGTTGCATCTGCAATTTCAACACCAATAAATGATGTCAAGGCGATAGCAGCGACACTTATACAAATTCGACTCTTATTCATTTCCATTCTCCTGCAATCTTTCTCGATTTTCTCTAGTTACATGTAAACGTACAGAAACCATCTCATGCTCGTACATATATAGTAAGGTCAGAACCCATCAAAGCAATAGCAAATATGCCAATTAACAACAACTTTATCCGTTTTTCAATGTTAAAATGACCCTCAATTGGCTCAGAGCCGAAGTGGCGGAATTGGCAGACGCGCCGGATTCAAAATCCGGTTCCCGTTAAGGGAGTATGGGTTCGAGTCCCATCTTCGGTATTCTTTGGTGTCTGACACCTAAGGTGTCAGACACCTTATGATGCTTAGATGAACATTGGAGTTATTATCCCAGCAGCGGGGTCAAGTTCAAGGTATGGAAGTAGAGATAAACTTGCTGAAGATCTCGGGGGCAGGCCATTATTACTACGAACAGTCGAATTCTTCACAAAACGCGAGGACGTCAAAGAAATCGCGGTTGTTGCCCCAAAAAATACGTTTGATCAATTTCAAGATAGATTTGGTCCTGCCCTCTCATTTCATGGAGTCACCATTGTAAAAGGGGGGTCAACCCGCTGGCAATCAGTAGCCAACGCTTTGCAATCTATTGAAAATTCGGTCGATCGAATTGCTATCCACGACGCCGCTCGACCAGCACTATTCAATTCTTTGTTCGAACGAGTGCTTCTTGCAAGCAAGGATTTCCCTGCAGTAGCACCTGCATTACGAATTCAAGGAACAATAAAACGAACTGGCTCAGAGCCAACAACCATTGGCGATGAAGATGCGATTGCCGATTCAATCCTTGGGACTGGTTCACAAGTCACAGTCGATGCGTACAAAGTTCTAGAGACCGTTGATCGATCAGCACTGTGGGAATTACAAACACCTCAAGTATTCGAGCCATCATTATTACGAAAAGCATATCAACAGGAAGATGTACAAGATTGCACAGATGATGCCCAAGTAGTTGAAAAACTTGGAGAGTCTGTACACCTGATTGAAGGAGATAGCCGAAATATCAAGGTGACTACACCATCTGACTACAAACTCGTCCGATCTATTCTTGGCGTGAGGGGGGAGCCAGAACGTCCTGCTCATAAACGCTTCTGAATATGGAACAACCAAGTCTTACAATTATTCTGCCAACGTATGAAGAGTTTGACAGTTTGCCATCACTTATCAAATCTCTTGAAGAAGTGAAGAATTCATCAATCCCTGATTTGCAACTCATCATCGTTGATGACAATTCAAATGATGGAACTGAAGATCTTATTGCAACCCTTAATCACGATTGGGTAACCCTCATCATAAGAACAGAAGACAAAGGTCTAAGTCCTGCTGTCATTGCTGGTCTGAATGCTGCGAAGAGCAAGTACTGTGTCGTCATGGATGCGGATGGCTCTCATCCTGCATCTGCTATTCCAGCCATGATAGAAGAGTTGCAACAAGGATCAGACTTTGTTGTTGGCTCGCGCTATATTACTGGCGGCACAACTGAAGATGGTTGGGGCTATCTTCGATGGCTAAATTCAAAAATTGCAACCGTGATGGCAAGACCTTTTACAAAAGTCCTTGACCCAATGAGCGGGTTTCTTGCATTTCGAAAATCAACGTTCGAACAAGCAACAGAATTAAATCCTGTCGGATATAAAATTGGACTTGAACTTATCGTGAAATGCAAGTGCAAACATGTAACCGAAGTCCCTATTCATTTTAGGACTCGACAATTAGGCGAAAGCAAGCTCACGCTCAGTGTACAGTGGCAGTACTTTCAACATGTTATTCGTCTTCTTCGCTTTACCCACCCAACATGTGTAAGTTTCTTCTCTTTTGCAACGGTTGGAATTAGTGGTTTAGGTGTTTATGTACTCGCATCAATCGCAACAATATCAATACTATCACCTTTTTGGCTTGCCAATATCATTGCAATTTGGGTTGCAATGACATGGAATTTTATATGGGATCGCAAATGGGCATTTTGGGATGCTCATCGGAAACCACTTCCAGTTCAATATCTTGGGTTTGTTGTTATCTGTTCTGTAGGTGCAATTCCAAATGCACTCATTACGAATTGGCTGGCTGAATCCCAAACTGTCCCACTTGCCGCTTTGTCTGGCGGAATTGTCGGCGCTGCAGTTGGTATTATTTTTAACTTTTTGCTGAACCGACTACTTGTCTTTCGGAAGTAGACAGAATTTTTTGCAGTTCCTTACCCGTATAACTTTTCTCTGAATTTGCGATGTCTTCAGGAGTACCCTGAGCAACGATCTCTCCGCCTCCATCTCCACCATCCGGCCCAAGATCAATAATCCAATCAGCGCATTTAATGACATCAAGATTATGTTCTATAACTACAACGCTATTCCCTGCATCAACTAATCGTTGTAATACCACCAGTAACTTGTCAATATCAGCGAAGTGCAATCCAGTTGTTGGTTCATCTAGGACATATAACGTATGATTATTCGTACGCATACCTAGTTCACTTGCAAGTTTCACACGCTGAGCTTCACCACCTGACAGTGTCGTGGATGGCTGACCTAAAGTGAGATAGCCAAGCCCAACATCAAGTAAACACCGAAGCATCCTTTCAATTTTGCCATGACTTTCAAACAGTTCAACTGCTTCTTCAATTGTTGTGTTTAAAATATCGCTAATTGTGTATCCTCGCCATTTCACCTGAAGGGTTTCGGCGTTGTAACGAGCACCATCACATTCCTCACACGTCACATAGGTATCAGGAAGGAAATGCATTTCAATCTTTTTCATCCCTTGACCCTGACAAGCTTCACATCTTCCTCCCTTCACATTAAAACTGAAGCGTCCGGGTAAATAACCACGTATCTTTGCTTCTCTGGTTCTTGTAAATAGTGAACGAATGCCATCGAAAATGCCTGTGTACGTTGCTGGATTTGAACGAGGCGTACGACCAATTGGCGATTGGCTTACTTCAATAATACGATCAATACAATCAAACCCCTGTATTTCCGTACACAATTCACTCTTGAAACTATCACCTTTCAGTAAACTCTTCACTGATTCCAGCAAGGAGTGGTTTACGAGGGACGATTTCCCACTTCCTGAAACACCCGTTACGCAGACAAAAGAATGTAGTGGAAAAGACACATCAATGTTCTTCAAATTGTTGTGCGATGCTTGACATACTGTTGCAATTTCACTCTCCGACGAAGCACGGCGTGCCGCTGGCATCTGTACAACTTTTCGTTTGGACAAATAATCCCCAGTTATTGAGCTTGTAACATTCTCTATTTCCTCTGCGGTTCCTGTTGCGACAATTTCTCCTCCATGGACACCAGCAGCAGGACCAACATCGATGACATAATCTGCATTGCGTATTACCATTTCATCATGTTCAACAACAAGAACCGTGTTACCAATGTTGGTTAAGTGACGAAGCGTGTTCAACAATCTTGCATTGTCTTTGGCGTGCAATCCAATAGTCGGCTCGTCAAGCACATAACACACTCCCACTAAACCAGAGCCAACTTGTGTTGCTAGTCGAATTCGCTGTGCCTCTCCTCCAGAAAGTGATGAACTTGTTCGATCGAGAGAAATATAATCAAGACCAACAGAAATCAGAAAAGTCAATCTAATCGTAATTTCTTTTATGATGGGATGAGAAACCGTTTCTAATTCTTTTGTAAATCGCAAAGATGCAATGGCTTCTAGGACATCACTAATTGTCATCTTCGTCAATGCTGTTATCGAATAATCTTTATGACCAGTTGAGACGGTGCACGCTCTTGCTGCTGGACGAAGCCGTTCACCATGACACGAAGTGCAGACCATCTTTGTCATATATGACATCAACCACTGGCGAACATTATCCGATTCCGTTTGCTTGAATCGCTTTTGTAATTCAGGAATGATTCCTATGTACTTCGCGCGAGACCCTTTCACTGAGCCACCATACAAGATGACCTCTTGTTGTTCTTTTGATAGCGAGTCGAAAGATGCCGAGTAGTCAATTCCAACGCTGTCACAAAATCGTTTTAATTTCCTTTTATATCGTCGCTTCATCGAAGGCATCGAATGCAACCATGGGGCAATCGCTTTACGATTCAACCCTTGAGATTCGTCAGGAACTATCCGTGCTGGATCAAATTCATGCACAGAACCAAGACCATCGCACTGCTTACACGCTCCAAAATGAGAATTAAAGGAGAATATTCGGGGTTCTAGTTCTGAAAGCCCATAAGAAGGGTGTTCAGAACAAGAGAATTGTTCGCTGTATCGTGTTTCATCCCAGCCACCTTCAGTTTCAATGAGACGCAAGATAGAGCCAGTACTTAATCTTGCTGCAACCTCCACGGAATCAGCCATTCTTTCCCGTTGAGCTGAATCCATTACGATTCGGTCGATGACTGCTTCAATATTGTGCAACTCATATCGGCCAACGCCAAGTGGGTTCTCGTCTTCATTCAATAAAACCTCTCGCAAATCCACAATGTCACCATTTACTCGCGCACGAACAAATCCCTCTGCTCGTAACTCCTCAAGCACATCGCGGTGGTATCCTTTTCTGCCAACAACAACTGGAGCGCAAATCATACATTTGCTCTTCACGGGTGTTTTCATGATTGAATCTATGATTTGAGTGGTAGAAGTCGAATGAATTGGTTTATTACAAATAGTCCCATCTTTATGTTTGTGCCAACAACGCGGAGTTCCGCATCTCGCCATCAATAAACGAAGGTAATCATAAATTTCTGTTGTAGTAGCAACGGTAGAACGAGGGTTATGACTACTAGAACGCTGGGCAATTGCAATCGTTGGGGGCAACCCCTCAACAGATTCTACATCTGGTTTATCCATCTGGTTTAGAAACTGTCTTGCATAGGAACTTAGTGATTCCATATATTTACGTTGCCCCTCAGCGAAAATAGTATCAAATGCAAGTGAACTTTTTCCAGAGCCAGATACACCTGTAATCACAACAAATTGATCTCGTGGTATAGAGATATCGATTGATTTTAAATTATGCTCATTCGCCCCTAGTACTCGTATCATTGTTGAAGCAGAAGTCATCTCACGAAACTTCTCTTCGTTGGAAAAGTACAATGCCTATTGAAACTGCTGCGACGATATATAGAAATCCATAGGCCGTCGTTCGTGCAATATACGAAGTGGGAATAACATTTTCTTGTGTCAGGGCATCCGTTAACCAAAGGACTTGGAAGTTTGGGAAGATTGCACCTCCAATGTGACACCCAATCCAAATTTGGTACTCCGTTCCTGTCGCAAACTCAGAAAGAGAAACTCCCTCAAGAGCCTCTAGCCGTTCAGTGACCACAATCTCGGTGTCACCATTTGTTTTCAGCATCGTTCGTTCATGCTCAACAATTTCAGCTTCACCAACAAGGGCTGCTCGATCTAGCCAATTTTGTTCAATTTCATACGCAGGTTTCCCGAACCATGCATCTGACATCATGCCAACAAAGAAAAGAATGAATGTAGCAAACAAAGTGCCGAGTTGACTTAATCGGGTGGAAAGTGCAATGGACAAACTCGCAAGGATTAGTACCGAGACCATAATCGAAAGTATTGCTTTCCAAATATCTGGCTTGAACGCTGTCCAAATAGGATGCGAAGAAAAATCAGGTCCAAAATTTAACACAAGTAAGTACGCTATAAGTAGCAAGGGGGTCGTCACGCAAATCCAAGTACTTGTAAAAACAAATCCATAAAAATAATTACACCAAATTGCAATCGCAGTTCCAATACCAACACTTAAAATTCCGAATAGTAAAACTGGAAGATGGACAGGAATTCGCACTGTCTGGAACACATCTTGTTGGTCGACAAGAATGAACACTAAAGACACATAGAAAGTAGATAGCAGTATCGCCATCGCAGCACCCAAAAATTTCCCGATGACAAACTGTGGTCTTCCAATCGGTTTCGAAACAACTGTAACCGTTGTTTTGTTTCTGATTTCTTGCCCTAAAACAGTGCTAGCAATAAAAATTGCTAGCAACATTCCAATCATAAACACCGTCGCTAACCCAATATCAATCAACATTCGTTGATCGTTATCCATCGTAAAGGCGGAAAGTGGGCTAGCAAGGAGGAGCAAAAGGGTTGCCGCAAGTACGAGAACGAGGACGATTGGCTGCCTAATGCTCTCAAAAAAGGCGTTTCTGGCAATTGTGAGAATCTGTGTGAACATGGCTTTCTTCGCTAAAAGAGGGCAGGGTAGACCAAATCATGATAATCTGCCGAGCCATAAACGAACGAACACCCGTCTTAGTTCGTATTCCACCCTATATATTCACTAGTTATAAAGCGTACTCAAGCCCAATTCAGTAAAATGCAACGCACAAAAAGGCAAATGTACTTCACATGAGAGTTGACCACCATGCATGCCAGAGGGCTGCAACAACGGCATTATCAGGACTAATCCTACAGTTTGCCATCGCAACTGTACTACTTGTCTTTGGCTTGTTTTCTGGCAGCACAGCATTTGTATTTGCATCATTTTTTGTTTGGGTTGGCATTCTTGTTTGGCTTGGTTTAATAATTCTCTTTTACCAAGAAAAATTACAACTTCTTGAGATTCTTGAAGAGTCTGAACTTGCCGGCGATGAACGAACGACAATGTTTGAAACGGCAGGGGATGAAATACGACCCGCAACCTCGCGATTAAAATTTGTCCACCGCTGGATGATGCCTTGCTTCAGTTTTGTATCCGCGGCGTCACTTACGATTATTGCTACATTTCTACTTCGCTTTCTCAACAATTTAGAGAACCCAGTAGACATTGAACAAACTGTTATTGAACACACTCCATACATTGGGTGGGCGTTGGCTGTGGCAATGGCATTTGCCCTTACGAGTTTTATTTATTCTCGTTTTATTGCTGGCATGTCACAAATTACCGCTTGGTCAAACTTGCGCGGTGGCTCTGCATGGATGGTCGGAAATGCAATCGTTTTACTCGCTCTATCAACCGGACTCTTGTTCCGCTTTTTTGATAACAATGAAGTGCTAAATGTAGTTTGCTGGGTAATTCCTATTTTCATGCTCGCAGTTGCAGCAGAAATACTGCTAAACCTTATTCTCAATTTGTATCGCCCACGACTTCATGGCGAATCCCCAAGACCGGCTTTCGATTCAAAAACGTTGAGCTTGTTTGCTTCGCCTGATTCTCTTGTTCGTTCAATTAACGAAGCTATTAATTATCAATTTGGCTTTGATATTACAAGTTCGTGGGGGTACCAACTTTTCATCCGATCCGCAATTTGGCTTTTCGGATTAGCAATAGTTGTATTGTTCGCAATGAGTGCCTTGGTCATCGTGGAACCAACACAGCAGGCAGTCCGTATTCGTCAAGGTGCAATTGTCGGAGAAGTCCATTCTCCTGGTCCTATGTTTAAATTACCTTGGCCTATTGAAGATTCAATTGTTGAAGATGTCACTCACATCCGTACCCTTCCACTGACATTCATTTGGAAGGAAAAAAGACCTGTAATTCTTTGGACTGATAACTACAACAAATATGCCGTCACAAATCCCACTCCCTTTATCGTCAATGATACAAAAGGGAATGCGGAATCAATTAGCGACGACTTGTTATCACTTGTAGATATTCGCGCAACACTACGATATCGAATTGCTCAAGATGGTTTCTTGAACTGGCTTCAATTTGGCTCTGACCAAATTGACCGAAGATCAAGAATTACATTACGGGAAATGGCAATACTTGCAATTTCTCAAGACACATTAACCCAAATGTTTCAAACGATGCAACTAGAAGAAATTCTAGGTCCAGCGCGCGGTGAATTGTCGGCAATCGCGAAGAAAGAAGTTCAAGCTTCACTCGATTTACATCAAAGTGGCATCGAAGTCGTTGCAGTTGATCTTCCCCTCATTTCACCCGCTTCAGATGCTGCACAAAGTTTTGAAGAACTATCTGTTGCCAAACAGGGTGAAGAACGTCTTACTTCAGCAGCAAAAGGACATGCACAGGCATTACTCACTAGAACTGTCGGAGACCCAACTTTAGTGAACGATGTTGTCAATGCTGTGCTGAATTACAACGAAGCCCGTGGGGAATTAGACAAACTTCAAGCCACTTCACCCGATGACCCTATTCGTATAAATGCTGAAAAGCAGTTAAGAGAATTAGAACGAAGTGCTGTTTCACTCATTGATAAAGGAAACGGTCAAGCCGCAGCGCAAATTAGAAATGCTGAAGTAGATCGATGGACAACGCTCATGGAAACCCAAGCAAGAGAACAGCGTGTTAGTGGACAAAAAGCAGCATTTGACGCAGCACCTGTGCTCTATATGCAACGAATGTATATGTCTGTCCTCGCTCGAAAATTACCAAGAATTCGTAAGTACGTCATTGGAATTGATCCGCAACGACTTTCCATTGATGTCGAATTACGAGAAATCAACCCACTCTTAAATTTCGCAGATACTCTCGATACTACCGAAGAAGGAGATCAATAACATGAGACGACCACTAGTCATCGCCGCTGGATTCGCAATATTCTTTATTTTGCTTTTATTCAGTATGACCTACACTGTTTCATTCCATGAAGTTGGCATTCAAAGCCGATTCGGAGAAACTTCGGAAGATAGTATTGTTCGTACTCCCGGCTTACACTTCAGACTGCCGTTCTTTGCAGATTCTGTAGCAATTCTTGACACTCGACTAAGGATACACCAAGCACCGCTTGAAATGCTCCAGACAGCTGATGGTCAACAAATAGTTGTTCGAGCATTCTTGCTTTGGAGAGTTGAACGTGATGGGACTTCACCACTCGACTTTTACCGTGCGTATGGAAGCACAGATGCAGCTAAGAGTGCAATCGATAGTCAATTCAGAGATGCAATCACAGTCATGAGTGCATTTACATTCGATGAACTCACTGGAGAAAATAATCAACTTGCACAAGCGGAAAGTTCAATTCTTTCAAAATTAGAAACTCTGAATGAAAGTGGCGTTGTCCCTGTTTCTGTAGGAATAAACCGGCTTTTGCTTCCACCTAAAACAACAACTGCTGTTCTAAATCGGATGCAAGCTCGTCGTGATACCCTTGCTGAACAACGAAGAGCGAAAGGTACTGCCGACGCTGAAGCCATTCGTGCCGAAGCGAAGGCGAAGCATGACAAAATTATGGCCTTTGCTTCACAAAGGGCTGCAGAAATTCGATTACAAGGCGAAGAACAAGCGGCAGTTTATCTCAAAGATATGGGTGAAGAAGAAGAACTAGCGATTTTCCTCGCGTGGCTAGATGCTGTAGAGACTGCTTTATCAAAAAATACAACTTTGGTTCTTGAATCTGATGTCGCTCCTTGGCATTTGTTGAATGTAAAGCAAGATCAATCTAAGAATATACCGCTACCACCTAACAAGGGTGACACCTCTACCAATGACTGAACCACAAGACAACAGTGACAGCGACACACGACGAGAGCAATCCGCTAAGTTTGTCGTGCAGAATACAGATGCTGATTCTTCTCTTGAATTAAGAGATGCAATGGAAACGGCACATCGCTCTCTTGCTGATTCACTGCAACTTAGTTTCAGAGCATTGCAAGTTGTCATGGTTGTACTTGTAATTCTCTATCTTGTATCAGGGTTTAGAAGCGTTGAAGAATCCCAAACTGGAGTAAGCACATTCTTTGGTTCAATTATTGACGACGAAGGGCTAACCCCCGGATTACAAATGAATTGGCCTCCGCCAATTGGTGGTTTTGAAATCTACAAATCCCAGAACCGAGCAGCAGATGTCCTTGGAGCATTTAGACCCCGCATTGACGCTCGATTGAGCCCCGAGCAACGTATTTCTAAATCTAAATCTAGTGACGGTCTAGTTCCCGGAGTCGATGGGTCACTCTTGACAAGCGACGGTGATTTAGCTCATCTAGAAGTTAAAGCAGAGTGGGAAATTGTCGATCCAATACAGTATGCCTCTTCAATTCAAGATGGCAATGGCAGTGAAATAATCGAAGCAATATTAGAACAATCCATCGTACACACTGTTTCAGAAATTACTTTAGAAGACCTAATTGACAAACCACTTGAAGAATTGCGTTCACTCATCCGTATCGAAGCCCAACAAGTATTGAACTCTTTGCATTGCGGCATACGCATTTCCGATGTCACGATGCCTAGTGAACCAGAACCGCCTTTATATATTCAACGCTCTTACGATGCATTTGACAATGCAAGAATTAACGCTGAAACAATGGTCGAACGAGCAACTGCCAAGGCACATGAAACACTTATTCAAGCTGCTGGCGGGAACTATGATGAACTTTTACAACTAATTGATCAGTATGAACAAGCCGTTGAAACAAAAGACGTCAGTTCAAAAAACTCTACCTTAGTCAAGATTAACGAACTATTAGAAACTGATAGCATTTCTGGGATGGCTGCGAACACAATTGCAAAAGCAGATGGGTATCGTGCACAAGTTGAAACAACCCTCGGTCAAGCATACAAGAGATTTGAAAGTCTGCTCCCAACATACCGCGAACACCCCGAACTTGTCATTCGAAGTAGATGGTTGGATATGTATGCAAACGTCTTAGGCAATCCTGATGCAGAAACAATTTTTGTTCCCGAATATTTACAACGTATTTCTTTAGGCATTTCTGGGTCTGATGAAATTGCTCAACTTCGCCATAGAAATATGCTTCTCATGAAAGAGGCAGAAAGTATCGTTGACAGTGCACTCATGAATCCTTGGATTCTACGTGCAAGGGAAATTGACTTAGAAGGTCCATCTCGTGAACTTTCAATCCAAGGGGGCTCAGTTCAAGGACGACAACAGTAGAGCAGATGATTACAAATCCTACAAATGCAGAAACTATTGTTGAAACAGTTGGCTTAACGAAAATTTTTCGTGACTTCTGGATGCGTACAAAAGCAACTGCTGTAGATGGGATTTCATTTCAAATTAATCGGGGTGAATTATTTGGCTTACTTGGACCAAATGGTTCTGGCAAAAGCACAACTATTAAATTAATTCTTGGGCTACTCAATACAACCCGTGGGCGGCTCACAATATTCGGTCGAGAGCCACATGATGTTGCTGTGAAGCGTTTCATCGGATTCCTCCCTGAAGAATCATATTTATATCCATACTTGAATTCATCTGAAACACTCGACTACTATGGTCGCCTGTACAACATCCCTCGTAAAGTGCGGAAAAGACGCACTGAAGAATTATTAGAAATGGTTGGCTTAACCCAAGTTGCACATCGGCATGTTGGCGAGTTTTCAAAGGGTATGATGCGGAGAATCGGTCTTGCTCAAGCATTAATTAACGACCCAGAATTTTTAATTCTCGACGAACCGACCAACGGACTTGATCCTATTGGCACAAGACAAGTGAAAGATTTACTTGTAGAACTTAAACGTAGAGGCAAAACAATTCTCTTAAGTTCTCACTTACTTGCAGATGTTGAAGATGTCTGCGACAAAATGACGATTTTGTACGGCGGCAAAATTCATGCTGAAGGCACTCCTGAAGAGTTGCTTGTTGATTCAAAACATACAGTTATTCGAATCCCACGTATACATAACGATGGCACAATTGCAAAAATTGAGAGAATCCTTGAAGAGTCTGAAGGTGTTGGTATCGAATCTGTCGAACAACCAAGACAGAATTTAGAGTCTTTCTTTATCCAGATTGTTGAACGTGCCCGTGAAGCAAGAATTGAAACAAGTGGTGTGAAGGGTGGGCATACAGCACCATTCCTCAAAGGTGATGAACTTGGCGATGATTTAATTGATAAACTCGTTGAACAAGAATCAACAACTGAGTTCGCAGCTAAAGAGAAAACTGAACCTCAGCCAGCCCAGCAAGATGAAGAAGTACTAGAATCTCTTGTTGCAGATATTAAGGCTGAGATGCGAGCAAAAGAAGCAACTGCTGAACAACCTGCCTCGACAGATGCAGATTCAGAGGTCATTGACTCTCTACTGAATCCCTCCGAACCCCCAAATCCCCCTGATCCCCACAAAGATCACGAAACACAGGACAAGAAGTGAAGCCCTTTCTTGCTATACATAGAGCGCTAGAGCAATGGCAACGAAAGAAAGGAATACGATTTTTTCTCTCAATTGTTTTAACGTTACTTGTCTTAGGACTCCTTGTCCCCACACTACTTTCAACCTATCAACTCTATCAAGATCGAGAAGAAATCTACACCCTTCTCGTTGGTCCAGACCAACATATTGCAGCATCACAAATTCAAGAAACTGGATTTCTTGAATTAAACGGAAATACATTTGGTGACGAACGGCTAAAAGGATTTACGTTCCTAAACGAAGATGGAAACGTCATCAATCCTGCCGATGCAACTTCACTCATTTTGAATAATTCAATTCCACGTTGGATTCCGCCATGGTTACTGCGTGATCCGAACTTGATTTGGATTGCTGGCACAGTTGCAATTGTTTGGTGCATCGTATCTGTCTGGCTCGGATTATTTTTGCCATTCTTATACTCAGTTCTTATCGCCACAATTAGTTGGTTTACGCTCAGAGCAATTGGACTTCATAGTCTTGCCCTTGTCATTGTCGGCATGTGTCTTCTTGCCTATGGCTACCATTTAATTCTTCAATGTTTTCGCTTTCTCTTCCAATCTCCAAGGCAAGTTCCTGCAATTGCGAGGGGGGTCTTACTTGAATCCGCTCGAACAAAAATGTCAATTGCATTTTTGTCAATTCTGCTTATCGTACTCCCTTTAATTCCGATTCTCCTTGATCCAGAATCGCCCCTGCGACATCGCGTACAAACGATGTTGAGCAGAAGTTTGGGTACGACTTTTGCAATCGCAGCATTTCTTACCGTCTTCTTGGGTTGTGCAACAGTTGCCTTTGAAATTCGAGATCGTCAAATTTGGCAAGTGCTTACAAAACCAGTGAGCCGTATTGGTTACCTGACTGGGAAGTGGCTTGGTGTAGTCTCACTCAATATTTCAATACTTGTTGTTGCTGGTTTATCCGTTTTTATGTATCTAGAATATTTAAGAACCGCACCTGTAGCTGAAGGGGTTCAGGGTGATCTCGATCGCCTCGCTGTAGAAGAGGAAATTCTCACCGCACGCGAAGAAACTCTCCCTATCTATGAGTTGCTTACTAATGAACAAATCTCAGCAAGGGTGGAACTTCTTATCGAAGCAGATGCTGATTTGCGAAACGAAGAACACATTAAACTTCAACTAAGACACACATTACGAGAAGAAGTACAAAGTCAATTTCTCGATGAACAACGCTCAATCCCATCTAGCAACAGTGGGCTTGCACCGTCCCGCAGTTATACATTCAAAGGTCTTTCACATGCCAAGGAAGTTGGCACACCGCTAGCATTCAAATATAAATTTTATATTGGTGCAGCAGATGAACAAGAAACGTATGAAGCGGGTCTTGAATACAACAATGATTACACAACTAGACACAAGGTGACGTACGTCCCAACGATGACACATGTCACGATGGTCCCTGCATACTTGATTGATGACAATGGCGAGTTAACTATCACTGTATATAACTTATTCCAACCAACTCAAGAATATCAATACCAAGGGACGATGCGTTTTGAAAAAGATGGCCTCCAACTTCTGTATCGTGTTGGCAACTTTGAAAGCAATTTTTTCCGAGCGATGTTAGTGCTACTGATTAAATTGTCTTTCTTAGCAGCCCTTGCAATTGCAGCTTCTACATTTTTAAGTTTTCCAGTTGCGTGCATGATAACACTGACTATTTTTATAAGTGCAACTCTTACGCCATACTTATCTCAATCCTTGGAATACTATTTCCCACCATCAACTGCAGACATTGAATTTACAAATGTTGGCGTAGCAATTAAATGGGCTTTTGAACACACAGTTCATGCGATCGCTTCAACTATGGTCTATTTACTTGACGGGTTTGGTAAACAGAGACCAACAACTGAATTAGTGAATGGCATGCTTGTGTCATGGGGTACTGTCCTAAAGGGATTCCTAACAATTGGAGTAATTTGGTCTGGTGCAGCACTTGCCATTGGCACATTTATTCTTCGCAAACGTCAACTAGCAATTTACAGTGGAAGTGGATAACAGTCTCAACTGTTCAAAGAAGTCAATATGATTCAAGACCGTATTAAACAAGCCATTGCTACCTCTGTTGCTCTTGCAAGCATCACTGTTGGTGGCCTTATGCTTCCAAAGATATTACAAGAAGCAGAAGACAACACTCTTCGATATACGAATAATGTCGTCGAGGGCGCTCCAGACTGGATTAATACTATAGGCATGTCAATTGGAGCATTGCGAGGTCTCCTAGTTGATTATCTTTGGATCAAAATCCATCAAATGCAAAAAGATGGCTTGTATTTTGAAGTCATGGCTGATGCTGATTTAATTACAAAATTACAACCTAGATTCCCGCAAGTGTGGGTATTCCATGCACATAACATGGCGTATAACATTTCTGTTGCAACGCATACCATTGAAGAAAGATGGGAATGGGTGAACGAAGGCATTCGCCTTTTACGAGAAAAAGGATTGCGAGCCAATCCAGATGACATGGTTTTACATAAAGAATTAGCGTTTTTCTTTATGCATAAAATAAGCGGGAACTCCGACGATGCTCACTTGTATTACAAACGAAAATTTGCTGAACGATGGCATAATTTATTAGGTGAACCACCCGTTTCGTGGTCTGACCGAATAGCATGGATGAAGGAAATTGCTGATGCGCCTCGAACAATTGATGATGCTATTGCACAAACTCCAAAAGTGGAAGAGTTGCTTAGTACACTAGAGACAGACTTTTCCGAATTTACAGATAGTAATAAATTACTCTCCTCTGAAATTCTCCTTAATCAAATTTCACAACTTGAAACTATCTCAACATATTCGATGGTTGCCAGAGAATTGGGATTGCTGAACACTCTTCGTGAACAATCTCCATACTTCAATCAACTTGAAAAACTTTATGAAAATCCTGAATATGCAGAGGCATGGAAAACCTTAATAGCAACTCTACGAAAAGAAGTACTTAAAGATGAGTACAACATGGATCCCCAACTCATGTATGAATACACCAGAGATGGCGGACCACTTGATTGGAGACATCCCCAATCGCATGCGTTCTACTGGGCTAGAAGAGGTGGGGAAGTGGGAAAAGGTCGACTTAAAGCAGATGAAATTTACAGAGTGATGAATATTGATCGCATTCA
Source organism: uncultured Isosphaeraceae bacterium (assembly GCA_964602215.1). Classification (GTDB taxonomy): domain Bacteria; phylum Planctomycetota; class Phycisphaerae; order Phycisphaerales; family SM1A02. The sequence continues at coordinate 16,884 of CAZRPZ010000038.1, forward strand.
ACTGCAAGCACTCCAAGCTCTGGCGAGAAGCGGTCGGATTTCCTTCGATCCATTTTCTCAAGAAGTACCCGGCAGATTTCCAGACCCAAGATTTATTGACGCAGTTATTGGTGATGAAACTAGAGCTGGATTATGGAATGATTTGTACAAAAAACATTACTTTGTTCGTGGTGCTGGCAGTGATACTTTTACTACGTTTTTACGAAACTTTTTAGGGTCAGCTACTCGAGAATGGTACCGACAAGGCGAGATTGTTCGGGCTCAAGAAATGCTTGATAAACTCGACGAACTGTTTGGCACAGGAGCCACACCACCAAATACTGCATATAAAGTGCCTCTTGATGTCTGGGTTAGTGAAGAAACAAAAGGTAAATATGAACGCCTTCCTGCTATAGCAATAAGTGACGTGACAGCTTCTCTTCGATATGCTTTTAGAGTTGGTATCGGTCAAAACAATCCTGAATTATTCAGAGAAGCTGTCCAGTTTGCTAATCAAGTTACCAAAGAATTTAAAACAAATGAATACAACAACTACACAACAAAATTTGGTACTGGACGAATTAAGGACATCATTGGTGCACTTGAATCGAGTGCTCAGATTACTTTTGAACAGTTGATGACTGATCCTACGCTATCAATAGAAGAACGAATGGCTATCTGGGCGGGTGTTGATAAGTTAGAACAGGGTCTACGACCTCGAGTCTATGACAGCATTACCCCGCGATTAAAAGCTCAATACGAACGGCATCCTTTAAGTAAAGTCCGTTCGTTTGACAAAGCATTTCCGCCACCTCCGGGACTAGACGCTTGGAGGAAGAAAGTTGCAAAAGAAGCAGAAAATGCTCAGAATCAAAACCCTTCAGGTACAGTTGATAGAAAGTAATCCATCCCGTTCGTCATGGTGGGTCATGTCCACATCCACCTAGCGGATTGCAACGAATAATTCGCCATGCAGCTTTTGCACTTCCTTTCATTGCACCATATTTATGTAATGCTTCGATTGCATACGCAGAACAAGTAGGGTGGAAACGGCAATGACCACCCAAAAATGGACTCAAAATAAGTTGATACAAACGGACGATCGCAATACAACAATATTGAGGGATGTTAAAAATCCATCGCATTACTGTACGCCATCCACAAACAAATCGATGTACTCAGAAAGTGTCTTAATCTCATGAGGTCGAACAGTAATCAAAATATCAAAGTGTGCTGGCAGATCAAATTGCGATTGACGAAAAGCTTCACGACAAAGACGCTTAATCCTATTTCTTTGTGCTGCATTCCCTACCCGTTTTGGTACAGAAAGCCCCAACCTTGAATACCCAAGAACGTTCTGTTGTCTATGAAAGAGGAGGGGACCAACAGTTTTTTTTAACCCAGTTGCATAGAGTGACGTAAAGTCAGACTTATTCGTAAGTCGATTCTTGCGAGGAAATAAGAAACGAGCAATCTTCATTAACTTGAATCCTCATCTAACGCAACTTGATATCTTTTCATCAATTGCGATCGCGTAATTACACCTTCAATATCCCCAAGTTCGTTCAGCAAGACGAGTGACTCAACATCTGATCTTGAAAATTTATCCAACACAATATCTAAAGTTTCTTCATTAGAGATTGTCGGCAAATCCGATCGCTGCAATTCTGAAACTTGAAGCAGGGGAATTGCTTCACGGTAAACGAGTGCTGCCCGCAAATCTTCTGAGGTCACCATTCCGCAGTATTTATTATGATCATCGACTACGACGAAATCACAAGTGCCTTCGGACTCCATGAGATGTACAAGGTGTTGAGCGGAATCTGAATGTTTCACGATAGTGGCTTTTACAATATCTACATCCTCAGGTGTTAATCGCCGTAGTACAGTTAGGTCACTCATTGCACCTAAACGCACTCCCATGCGTGATAATTTATACGTGTACACGCTCTCTCTACAAACGAAACGAGCAACAACTGTGCTCACCACTGCAGCAAACATTAAAGGAAGAATGAGTTCATAACTTTGAGTTACTTCGTAGACAATCAGAATTGCTGTCAATGGGGCATGAGTAGTTGCTGCAACTGTTGCTGCCATCCCTACAAGCGCAAAATATGCAGGGGATGTTCCAGGGAAGAAGCCAACTGCATGAACGGTGTACCCAACAACACCTCCAGTTGCAGCTCCGATGAGAAGTGATGGAGCAAACAAACCACCAGCACCGCCCGAGCCAACTGTAATACTTGTTGCTATCAATTTAATAACTGCTAATCCAATGAGACCAATTAACAATGGCGTCGCTTCTCTCAAAACAGTTTGTGACTCATTTGTGAAGTACGAAGATGGATTTAACAACTCATTGATTGAAGGGTATCCGTTCCCATAAAACATAGGAACATGATTGCTCTTTGTAATCCATAGAATCAAAACACCAATAAGACCAAGAAGGATGGCACCAAGCAAAGGTCTTGCATAAATTGGCAATCTAGTAGATGCAAATAGTCGTTCTGACATATCAAGTGTACGGACAAATAGCGCACCAATTAAACCACACACAAATCCTAGAATTAGAAAAGTTGGAATCTGGATGACACTAAATCCCATGTCACCTTTGATAAAACCGTCACCAACATCAAACAGTGCTGCGTCACCAAGAATTCCCTGAGTAGTTGCAGAAGACACAACCGCTGCAATAACTATTGGAGTAAATGTTTTTAGTGAAAAATCACGCAGAAGTAATTCCATCACGAAAAAGATTCCAGCAATTGGCGCATTAAACACCGAAGCGAGACCAGCAGCTGCACCACAGCCAAGTAAGGTTCCAGTGTGTTGTGATCCAGTCCCTAAAACCCTTGCAATATTTGAACCCACAACTGCACCTATTGTGACAATTGGACCTTCAGCACCAGCTGATCCGCCGGAACCAATCGTCGCTGTAGATGCCAGCCATTTCCGCAAACCGAGTTTCCAAGACATTTTCCCTTTCTTACGTTGCACTGCATACATCACAGAAGTGACTCCGGGACCCACTCCATCATGGCTCAAAAACGTAATCAAAATCCCAGTAATCAACCCGCCAATTGCTGGGCCAAGGAGAACAAGTATCCATAGATTTTTGGATTGTTCTAGATACTCTGCGAAATACTCGCTCTGCCGAAGAGGCCATATAAATGCGACTGCTGCCAATCCCATAAACATGCCAATCACTGCAGCGACGAGATACAAATACCAATCCCGCTCAAAGCCAAGGCGGAGACCGAATCGTCTTAAATGTGGTGTGAATATGCGTTTCATGAGGGAGTCAAATAGAAGAGTGAAAACGGGGATTCTACCACTCCTCATCCTTCAGTTAACATGACACATATCGTCATATTCTGTATAATCCACAATTCGCCCCTTCGAGCACCGATTTTACGGTCAGAAAGGGAAATTAGGAGACGCGAACATGATTGAAGCCTTACGAAGCGACGAAATAGTACGTAAATGTGGTGGCCGCTTTAAGTTAACTGCACTTATCCAACATCGATTACGTCAATTGGTTATTGAAGGTGCACGACCTCTCGTTGAACGAAATGGTCGAACAGATTTGGAAGTTGTCATTGCTGAGATTTTAGAGGATAAAATCACAACTGATTTTTCTAACACAGATTTTGAGTTTGATTCTCAAGCAGGGACATAACCCGTGTCTACTCAGCATTCGCACCTAAATGGTCAGCGAATCATCATCGGGGTCACTGGCGGAATTGCATGTTATAAAATCGCTGACCTTGTCAGTTCCCTTGTCCAGCAAAATCTGATAATAGACGTAGTGATGACAGAGCCAGCAACTCGCTTTGTGACCCCGCTGACGTTTGAAACACTTACAGGGCGACCCGTGTTCGATTCTCAATGGAAACATATTGACGGAAATGAACCTCAACATATCAAAATTGCAACCAATGCAGACGTTATGCTCATTGCACCCTGCACAATGGACATGCTCGCTCGTCTTTCTTCTGGTTTTGCGGATGATCCTGTTTCACTTGTTTGCTCTGCAATTAACCGTGAGCACACACCTGTTCTTCTTGCGCCCTCGATGAATGTCACTATGCTTACCCAACCTTCAACACAACGAAACCTTCAAACTCTAGCCGAGGATGGATTTACACTCCTCTCCCCAGAAGATGGCTGGCAGGCGTGTAGAGCCGAGGGGATAGGCAGATTGCCAGAACCCGAAACCTTGCTCTCCGCCCTTGAAACTGCTTTACAGTGAATTCTCTTAGTTTTTGTATTGACTTTTCGACCTTCAGAGTTCATGATTAGAACAGTATCCACACTTGGGCTAAAAGATTTATATGCATTCCATTCTCCTTACCACAGTAGTACTTTACGCAGGACTCCCAGTTGTTTACGCATCTGATGATATACAGAGCAACAAATTGTATGAAATCCCCGTTCGTACTCCAGCCCTAACATCATTACAAGCAACGTTCAAAACTATCTCGCCCAATGGGAAAAAACCATTTGGCTCATATAGAGGAGTTTGTCCAAGTATCCCAGTCGCCTTAACTGATAGTGATTTTGGAGATGGTCAATATATCCTCCAAGCTGGATTTGCCGAAGGGGAGTCACTTGGAGCAACATACATTGTTCCCGAAGATCAATTTCCAATCAAAGTTGATGTCATTGAGGTTCTTTTCGGTACAAGTAATGCCAGTCAACAAACAACTACCAAATGGTCTGTAACTGTGTGGGATGGAACCCCCACAAATGGCATTCAAGTTGCATCATACGCCAGCGACGATGTTATTTTGCCTCACCTTGTCATGCCTCCTGGAACGAACGGCGTGGTCATTTCTGTCTCTGTTGATCCTGATGATCCAGATCAAATTTATATCTATAACGATAGTGGGATGAATTCGTTTACAGTCGCATTCAAAGTCGTCGAACATAATAATCCAGGAAGCCCTTGTATTACATCACCCCCAACAAGTAGCAATGCCTTCCCATGTACTGACATTGGTGGGCTACAGTTTCCAAATCAAAATTGGATTCAAGCAATTAGCGGACCGCTTTGTGTTTGTGGTTCTGGCTGGATGACATTTCAAGAGTTTCCAAGTATTTGTACACCCACCGGTGACTGGGTACTTCGATCTGCATACACACCAGTCACCTGCTCTGTTGATCCAGTGGCATGTTGTTTTTCAGACAATACTTGCACTGATGCAACTCCCTCAGATTGTGCTATTTTTGGTGGCACTGCATCTGCAGAAGGGACGAGTTGTGCTACGTATACGTGTGGCTCGGGCGATGGTGCATGCTGTGTTGAATCAACTGGCAATTGTGTTGAATTCGATTTAAATACATGCCTTGTCGTTGGTGGAGTTCATATGGGAGAGGGGACGACCTGCTCCACTGTAACGTGTTTCCCTGAGGGCGCATGTTGCCTTGACGATGGCAACTGTATAGGTCCTGTTTCCCCAGATGATTGCCTTGCTGTTGCTGGAAGTTTTCAAGGGAATGGGGTTACATGCAATGCTGCAGAGTGCCCACAGCCAATCGGAGCGTGTTGTGGACCAGATTGGTGCCTTGAACTGACTGAAGAGGATTGTGGTGCAGTTGGAGCAACGTGGTCAAACGCAGATACCACATGTGCAGATGAGGGTGTATGCCAGTCAGATTGTGTTGAAGATCTTAATGGTGATGGACTTATCAACGTCAGTGATCTACTAGAGGTTGTTGGAGAATGGGGCTCAACACAAAGTAGTGCTGATATCGATAACTCAGGAGTTGTGGATACTGGTGATCTTCTCGCTGTCATAGCAGCATGGGGACAATGCGAGTAACATTCACACAGTATGTCAAAAGCAACATCATGTACTGTGTTTCGATTTAACTTGCCTGACAAACCGGGCATACTCCTAGCATTAGCCAACCGCTTGCGTGCTGCTGATATCACGTTAAAGTCCTTGTGGGCACGTGGAAATAATGACCAAACATCTACGATGCGCTGTATTCCAGAACGTGATGCCCAATTTCGAGATTTTGCAAAATCTGCAGAATTACAAATTGACGAAGAAACGGTCATCCACGTCAACGAAGATGACCGTGGTGGTGACTTCATCCGCATATTGGAGAAAGTCGCAAATTTGAATGCGAATATCGATGCGATTGAAGCAATTTCGCTCGAAGGAAAAACTGGATGGGTCATTTCTACTGACTCATCACTTGTTGATTCACTTCTCAAACAAGTAAACGCTGTAACGTAACTTGGTTAATCTTCAGTCTCTTCAACTTGATCAATAAAACTCGACAAGCGTCTTTTGCGAACGGGATGTTGTAGTTTTCGAATTGCTTTCGATTCGACTTGACGGACACGTTCACGAGTTACTTTAAAGATTCGACCGACTTCCTCAAGGGTATATGTGTATCCATCACCAACTCCATACCGTAATTTTAAAATCTCTCTTTCACGGTAAGTAAGTGTTTTTAGAACATCGTTAATTCTTGAGCGAAGCATCTCACTCGTTGCAGTTTCTGACGGTGCTTGCTGTCGTTCATCTTCAATAAAGTCGCCGAACTGAGAATCTTCAGACTCTCCGACAGGACGATCTAAACTGATTGGATGGCGAGAAATTTTCATCACACGTTTTGTTTCTTCGTGGGTCATATCAGCAGCTTCTGCAATTTCTTCGAGAGTTGGTTCTCGTCCAATTTCTTGAAGCAATCGTTTTTGAATACCACGAAGTTTAGACATCGTTTCAATCATGTGCACTGGAACGCGAATCGTCCGAGCATGATCTGCAATTGCACGGGTAATCGCTTGACGAATCCACCAAGTTGCATATGTTGAAAACTTATACCCACGCCGATATTCATACTTGTCAACAGCTCGCATGAGCCCAGTATTCCCTTCTTGAATAATGTCAAGGAATGGCAGACCTCGATTTCGATACTTCTTAGCAATTGAAACAACCAGACGAAGGTTTCCGCCAGATAGATCTCGTTTTGCTTGATCGTATTCTTCAAAGACAACGTCAATAATCTTCAAACGTTTTTCTAATTCTTCAGGATGTTCAAGAATCAAACTTCTCAACCCTGACAATTCTTCTTCCATGACTATGATATCGTCTGGGTCAAAATTACTGTTTCGCTTCTTTGCATTCTGAAGGTCAGTCGCAATTTGTTTGAACTTCTTTGAGATGGATTGTAATTTGCGTAGTAATGGTTGAATTTTTGCTGTTCGTAAACAACATTCTTCTAGCAATGAAGCAACTTTTCGTCGACGCGCCTGCATCCTAAATCGAATCTTTTCCAAATCTACCTTTTTCAAGCCGCCTTCTTCAGAACGAGCCCAATCTTCTGCATTTGCTGCAAGAAGGAGCCGGACTGTCGCAGTATTAACTGGAATTCTGCTTGCTACCTTTTGCTTTGCGTTTTCTTCAGCAGTAGAAATTCGCATTGTGCGATCAAATGGCAATTTGCCTTCATGAACTAAATCCAAAATTTCAATTGCTTGGACTGCTGCATAATCGGATTCCAATACAAGCCTACGGAACACAAATCGAGTTGATTCGATTTTCTTCGCAAGACGTATTTCCTCTTCTCGAGTGAGAAGAGAGATGCTACCCATTTGCGTTAAGTACATGCGAATCGGGTCATCAATTCTCCTTGATGATGCTTCAGCGAGTGCTTGAGCTATGACTGCTTGTGCTTCTTCTTCATCGAGCAAATCATCATCAGCGTCTATATGAACAGATGTTTTAGAATCTTTGCCTTCGTCTTCTGCAATCTCTGCCAATTTTTGCGCTTTGTCCTTCCAAGGTGTATCCCTCTTGAACCTTAGATTCGTTTGGAGCGGAACAAAATATTGATTCCAGCCGCGTCGCATTCTAAAATCTTCACCAATCAAATCAATATTCAATTGTCGAAGAAGAGCAAGAAGAGCATCAATTTTTTCGGCAGATAGGAATTCATCTGGTAAAGCTGAATTGATTTCTTCATAACAAACCCAACCACGACCAATTGCTTCTTGCAATAGGCATTCCATGCTTGGATGCATGACTGGGATAAAAACTTCTCTTTTTGTTCTTGTCGTTATGGTCACGATTGTACTCCTTTGTCTTCACAAATAGATTGAACAACAAACGTATTGCTCAACAGTTCTAATGTATAAAATTGCGATGGAATCATGAAGCATTCCTCGCTGCTTGCTGGCGGCGAATTGATTCAATTGCTTGTTGCGCCGCTTGTGTTTTTTCTTCTACGTCTATTACCTCGTGTATGCCCTTTACTTCATCTTCAATTGCTTGCTTCTCGATCGACTGGACAAATGCGTTCATCGTCATTTGCATGGCATACACAACACTCTCATACGTTTTGCAAATACGTTGCCCTACAAAATACAGTGTTGTCGCTACATTTTCGCCTTCTTCATCGAGATCTGTAATGAGGTCAGGCATTGTAAAAAGTGTTCCTGCTAACAATTTTGGGAAGATGTACTCCGCAATTTTTGCAGAAATAGGATCAACGAATGACTCGACTGTTACAGCAAGTTTTGATTCTCTTAAACAAGCTGATGCCTCTGTAGGATCAAACAATAGTATCGCAAGAAATTCTCGTTCGGCAATTTGTCTTGCCCGTGTAAGTGTTTTTGGTAGTTGAACTATCTCGCGAGTATTTTCTTGTGTCTTCTTTATAGATGAAGCGGGGCGGCGACTTTGCAATTCCTTTTGCACATCTTCCATTGGAATATGGAGCAATGTTGCTATTCGTTCATATACGAATGATTTTCGAGAGTTTGAAAGATGTTCTACGCCTAACCGAGTCATTTCATCTAAAAAAGAGTCAATACGCTGCGATTTTCCTGAGATTGTCTTTTCCTGCGAAAGCGCATTTTTAAGGCGATTGAATTTATACGTTAGTGCATCGACTGCTCCGTCAACACACGTTGTAAAGTTTGTGACATCAGCCACAAGATCTGCTGGATCTTGACCATCAGGCAAAACGCAGATAAAAACGTCAATGTTTTTCAGGAAGAAACATTCAATTGCTCTATCTGCCGCAAGTTGCCCAGCACTATCTCCATCAAATACAAGAATGACTTCATTACAGACACGAGAAAGTTTGTCAGCATGATCTGTAGTTAACGAAGTTCCCAGCGTTGCAACCACATTTGTGATTCCCGCTTGGTGGCAAGCAATAACATCTGTGTACCCTTCAACGACAATAGTTTTATTTTCTTTTTGAATTGCAGGTCTTGCTTGGTAGTACCCATACAACGTTTTTGATTTGTGGAATAGAATTGTTTCAGGGCTGTTGATGTATTTTGGCTCATCTGTTTCATCAAGCCGTCTTCCACCAAATGCAATTGTCGAACCGGTCTCATCTAGAATCGGAAACATGATTCTATGACGAAATGCATCGTACACCCTATTTTTTTCATCGTTTTTCTTTAATAGTCCGGCATCTAAACCAGTTTCGATTCGCTCAGGATGGCTTTGCAACTTCTCTGTCAGAAATGTCCAAGTATGAGGAGCAACCCCTATAGAAAAATGTGCAATAGAGGCATCTGTAAATCCTCTGTCGTGAAGTTGTGTTAATGCAGTTGCTCCCTCATCAGTCGTTGTAAGAGCCTCGCGATATAGATTTGAAGCCCAATCCATAGCACGACGCATTGCACTGCGAGATGAAATCCCATCTTCAGAAGGCGTTGACTGAAGTTCGATGCCAGTTCGATCTGCAAGAAAACGAAGGGCTTCGCCGAAATCTTTTTGTAGGTATTCTTGAACGAACTGAAAGCAATCACCACTCGCTCCACATGAAAAACATTTATAGAATGCCTGTTCTTTATGTGTAACAACACGCATCGAAGGTTTATGGTCATCGTGAAATGGACAAAGACCAACCCACTCACGGCTGCTCTGTTTCAATGGAATATACTCAGAGATAAGCGCGACAAGGTCAACTTGATCACGCACTCTTTCAATATCTGATCTGTCACTCATTCCTAACTTGTTTCCTACGGTCATTTCAATTCCACGGTACGCATCCTTGCATACTGATTCCCTTCATTTCTGACTACATCTATAAAAGATGCACGCATAAAGATAATGCTCCTACTACACAAAACCGATTAATTTATTGAGTTGTTGGCTTGTTCACGAAGGTGATGGTTTGGACGTTTCAGTACTATCAATGATAGTTGGTTTGTCCCGTGGGGCGTGATGCTGCCGTATGTAATCTCACTAAGAATACGCAGGGAAGCCCTGCAGTCAACTTAATGCGTTGTTTTTTCGGACGTTTCCACAATAAAAGTGGATTTTTTGACCTTTTTTAGTTTTTTTCGCTCAAATTCTGTAAAAAAGAGTGTGTTACTGAAGAAATAATAGAAATTAGCCAGTTGCTTGTAACTTCTGTTGACGGGTGTAGCCATACTTCCGTTTCAAAGGTTTGATGACCAATCCCTGTTTAATTGCCTTTGTGGAGACCTTTATACGCTTTGGTTTGCCATCAACAATTGCTCGAACTGAGTGTAGATTTGGCTTGAAACGTCGTTTGTCGTTCGCTGTAATCTTTAAACCAATACCTCCTTGGTATTTGGGCTTACCGCGGTAGCGAATCTTGCGACCGACTTTCGTTTTGCGACCAGTAAAAAAACAAACACGTGGCATATCAAGTCTCCTAGAGCCCTTTATAGGGCGAATTGCAGATTATACCATTCTGACTAGAGTCGTGTGTGGTGACTGTCACCGAGTATAGTGACAGTCACTAGGAGTTATGCGGATTCTTTAGCGGCTTTTGGTGGCTGTTGAATTTTATCCAAATTAAGACCGTCTTCAATATCCTTTGCGTCAATCAAGTAAATGGCCTCTTGATTATCCCGATCAGGCAAGTCATACATCACATCAATCATGAAATTATCAATCACAGCCCGTAGTGCACGAGCACCAGTACCCCGTTCCATGGCTCGACTTGCGATTAAGTGAAGTGCATCGGAAGTAAACTCTAAATGTGAAGATTCGAGATTAAAGAGATGTTGGTACTGCTTCACTATTGCGTTGCGTGGTTCAGTCAATATCCTAACCATCGCTTCTTCAGTTAGCGGCATGAGGGGGGTCACAATAGGCAGACGACCAAGCAACTCTGGAATAAGACCAAAGTGCAATATATCTTCAGTTGTCACTTGTTCAAGCAACTCTGCCTTCCGAAGAGACTCATCGATAGTTTCACCACTTGAACCACCAAAACCAATTCTCGATTTACCAATGCGTTTAGAAATGATGTCGCAAATTCCATCAAACGAACCACCGCATATAAACAAAATATTCGAAGTGTCCATCTGAATATACTGTTGTTCTGGATGTTTTCGACCGCCTTGGGGTGGCACATTTGCAACTACACCTTCTAGCATTTTCAAGAGCGATTGCTGTACTCCTTCGCCGGATACATCGCGAGTGATTGAAACATTCTGAGTTGTTCGACCAATCTTGTCGATTTCGTCGATGTAAATAATGCCGTGTTGGGCTGCATCTAAATCAAAATCAGCTGCTTGCAGTAATTTCAACAGAAGATTCTCAACATCTTCCCCAACATATCCCGCTTCCGTTAATGTTGTGGCATCTGCGATTGCAAACGGAACGTTCAAAATTCTAGAAAGTGTTTTTGCAAGAAGAGTTTTACCAGTCCCAGTAGGTCCAATCATCAGAACATTTGATTTATCTAACTCGACATCTCGATCTGCATTATCTAATTGAGAAAGTCGTTTGTAATGATTATGTACCGCAACCGAAAGCGATCGTTTAGCGCGATCTTGACCAATAATGTACTGCTCTAGATATTCATTAATCTGGCTCGGCGTTAGAATCGAGGTAAAAGTCGGCGATGCCGCAGTGATTCTACGACGCTCTTGCTTAAAAATATTTTGACACAAGTCAGTGCAATTTGAACAAACGTAAATTTCATTTGGACCTTCAACCATCGGTCCAACTTCCCTTGATGTCTTTCCGCAAAATGAACAGGTCGTTACTCTGCGTCCTCGAAATCCACCAGAACCATCTCCGCCATCAGAACCCGAGCCACCTCCAGAGCCAGAAGAACCGTCACCACCTCCAGAGCCGCCTCCAGTTCCGCTTGGACCATCACCTACGCCACTCCCATCAAAAGGGGATCCTTGTTCCATTCTTGGAATAGGTGGATTGTCGTTATCAGTTCGTTTGCTCATAATTGTTCTCTTCTCTACGGATGTGCCCTCGTTTCCGTTCAATTGTGGCATAAAAAAACGGCTTTGCCCACCTATTTTCCGATGCTTTTTGCTGTTCTTTACCCTTTAAAGGTTCATTTTACAGATATCGGTCGTCAATTACCTACTTTGATCGATAATCAATTGCTTAGCATGTTCAAATTCTTCTTCACTCATAGTCCCCTCATCTCTCATTTTTCGTAGTTCGCTGAGGGTGAAGGTGGTTGTTTTAGAAGGGGGTGACTTCATACTTTTACGGACAAGAAAAATGATGACTCCACCAACAACTGTAAATGCTATAAGAAGTAACGTCGCAGGAAGAACATCCATGAATGCACTTCCAAGGAACATCACGATTCACTTGATGATTTCTTCGCGGTCTTCTTGGATGTTTTCTTTTTGGTCTTCTTCTTAGAAGCCGATTTCTTTGGCGTCTTTTTGGTCTTCTTCGACCCAGTTTCTTGTGCTTGCCACTCTTCAACTGGCATATCAGTCACTGTACATGCAGCAACGAGTTGGTCAGCTGCTTTTTCTTCTTGGACAACTGATTGCACTTGTTGTAATTGTCCTTGGGTCGCAAGTTTGTTTCGCATCTCTTCAGGGCGAACGCCATTCTGCATTGCAATTTCTGCAATACGAGCATTGACTTCCATTTCACTTACAGTTACATGGAAATGTTCCGCAAGTTTCATCAGAATAAAGTACGTTTTTAAACGGTTCTTCGATTCTTCAGCTGAACCGCTTCGAACCTTCGCAACTTCTGCTTCAACTTCTTCCAAAGTCATTCGACCAGAACTTTGAAGTTCCGTTCGTAAGCGTTGCAAATCCCTATCTGCTTGCATTGCACTCGTCTTTTCTGGGAGTGCCATCTCAACACGATTCGCAATTTCTTCAGTTGCTTGTTGACGTAAAACTGCCGCTTGGTCTTTATCTCTTCGCTGCTGTAGGGCTATCTTGACCTGTTCAGTAACTGCATCAAAAGATTCAAGCCCAAATGTCGATGCAAGTTCGTCATCACTCAGTGGGACAATTCGAACTGTCTGTACGACATTAAACGTAATCACAACTTTTGCACCACGAACATCTTCAAGTTCATGTTCGTCTGGACCAGTAGTTGCAATTGTCAGTTCATCACCAACCGAAGCACCTTCAAGGATTTTCCCCAAATCATCAATAAATAGACCGAGAACTTCACCACTGTCATCCTTAGATGGAACTGTAAGGCGAGTCTGCTCGGTTTTGAAAAATGGCTCATCGTTTCCATTCAGGTGCACGACTGCTGGTCCAATGAGGAATTCGCCTTCTGAGACTTTACCTTCGACCTCTTCAAGATTGCCATTTCGAATCTTCTGCCGTTCAACTTCTTCTTTGATGTGCTCATCTGTAACGTCAATAACGGGTCGCGTTAATTTGATGTCATCAAAAGCAGGAAGGTCAAACTCTGGCATTACTTCGACCTCGAGTTCGAGGGTTATTGGTTTGCCCTCTTCTAATGTCACATCCTCTGGATTCCCAACGGGTTCTGGATCTCCTAGTGGTCGAAGTTCAAATTCTTCTACTGCATTTTTCCATGCGTCAGCAATGATTTCGTTCCGCGCTTCACTGCGAATTGAATCGCCAAATCGCTTTTCGATGATATGAGCGGGGACTTTACCTTTCCGGAAACCGGGCAAGACAGTTTGGTTCATCAATGTCCCAACAGATTCACTGAGTTTGGAGTTTACTGCATCGACAGGAACTGTAATCTTGACTCGTTTTCGTGCAGGTCCAGCGTCTTCAATGGCTAATTCGTATGGATGTGTTGCTGTGGTCATAGACCGTATATCTTAGCGTAAGCAGATGTGACTGTCACTCTTGCCGAATAACAAAAAATACCTCTAACAATCTATTGTCTGTTTTTCAATAGTGACAGTCACTGCTTGATTACCGGATAAACAGCATCTCAGTATAGGAAGGCAACGGCCAGATATCATCTGGAACCAACTCTTCAAGATGATCAGAAACAATTCGTGCGGTATTCATAGAAGGGATCAACAAGTTCTTGATGTAGTCTGCGTGTTCCTGCATACTTTCAAACTCTTTCCGTACTGATTCCTGCAACACTTCTATGGCTTCTTGAAGAGATTCAGACAATCGTCCAACATCTCCCAATCGTGCAACCGAACGACTGCACTCGATTGAGTTTGTGTGTAATGCAGTGACAATTGAAGCAAGTTCACCCTGATATCGTAGAGCGGCTGGCAACACTTGAGTTGAGAGCATCATAATAAGTGTTCTTGCTTCGATACTAACAATCGTCGCATACTGTTCCAGCAAGACCTCTTCTCTTGCTTCCATCTCTCTATTTGAAAGAACGTGGTAATGATCAAACATATCCAACGCTTTTTGCGTTACCAATGCAGGGATAGCATCAGGTGCTGTTTTTAAATTAGGGAGACCTCGACGTTCTGCTTCCTCGTGCCATTCTTGCGAGTAATTATCCCCATCAAAAACAACTTTTCGGTGTGACTTTAGAATGTCACGAAGTAATCCACGGACAGCAGTGTCTCGTTGTTCTTCAGATGTACTGCCCGCGAGGGTTGATTCGAGTTGCGTTGCTACGTAATCAAGCGATTCAGCAATAATTGTATTGAGAACTGTGTTTGGCCACGCGATAGTTGAAGTGGAACCAACGGCTCTAAATTCAAATTTGTTGCCTGTAAAAGCAAATGGGCTCGTTCTATTCCGGTCTCCACTATGTTTGTCAAGATCTGGCATCGTCGTTGCACCAAAATCAAGTTTTCCGCCTTCAAGAGGTCCTCTGGATTCATCACTCTCTATTTGGTCGAGCACATCGCTAAGCATTGCACCTAAGTAAATTGAAATAATTGCAGGTGGCGCTTCATTCGCACCAAGTCGATGATCGTTCGCTGCAGAAGCAATTGAAGCCCGCAGTAGATCTGCATGAATATCAACTGCTCGAATCACAGCACACAAAAACGTCAAGAACTGCATGTTTTCATGAGGTGCTTTTCCTGGGCTCAATAAGTTTATCCCAGTGTTAGTTGCGATTGACCAGTTGTTATGTTTGCCAGAACCATTCACGCCAGCAAACGGTTTTTCGTGAAGCAAACATTTGAATCCATGCATTTGAGCAGTGGATTTGAGCACTTCCATCAAAAGCATTTGATGGTCAGAAGCCACGTTGGCATTCTCGTACATCGGTGCAATTTCATATTGACCCGGCGCAACTTCGTTATGCCTTGTTTTCACTGGAATACCTAATTCGTAGAGTTGTTGTTCTGCATCATCCATGAAAGCCAGAACACGGTCAGGAATTTTACCAAAGTAGTGGTCATCTAATTGATGTCCTTTTGGAGGTGGTGTGCCAATAATTGTTCGCCCACAGAGCAATAAGTCTTCACGATTTGCTACGAATGACTCGTCAACAAGGAAATATTCTTGCTCAAGACCAAGCGTTGTGATGACACGAGTAACACCCTCGTCACAACCAAATATTTTCAATACTCGCATTGCTTGTTGATTGACTGCATCAATTGACCGTAGCAGGGGAGTTTTTTTATCTAGTGCTTCCCCAGTCCATGAAACAAACGCTGTTGGGATACATAACGTTCCACCTTCTTCATTTGGCATGATAAAGGCAGGACTCGTTGCATCCCATGCGGTGTACCCACGTGCTTCCCAAGTGTCTCGAATGCCACCAGATGGAAAACTTGAAGCATCTGGCTCACCACGAATCAACATGTCGCCCGGAAATTCTGCGATTGCGCCTTTTTCAGTTGGTTCAAGGAAGCCGTCATGTTTTTCAGCGGTGGCGCCAGTTAATGGCTGGAACCAATGTGTGTAATGAGTACACCCATGTTCGATCGCCCATTCCATCATCGCGTGTGCAACGTTGTTTGCAATCGCGGGGTCGAGTGGTTTTGCATTTTCCATTGTCTCAAGTAAAGACTCATAGACTTCGGGCTGCAGATACCTAAGCATCACATCACCAGAAAAAGTCCGGCATCCGTAATTATCACAATAATCAGTTGTTTGCATATCCGTTGCGTTTGACTTAGATATATGTTCCATATTGAGGGCCTCCTGCCATTTATCAGTAGTATCTAATCTGATGATTCGCGAATCAAGTCAGAATGATGATATTTCTGAAACAAATTGCGATGCAGCCAAAACAGCATCATCTGCTTCTTCCATTCGGCGAACGAGTGCCGAGCCAACAATTGCTGCATCAGCAGATTCGTATACAGATTTCACATGTTGGGCTGTGGAAATACCGAATCCAACAGCCAGAGGTAGGGAGGTGACTGATCGTATTTCTTCTAATCGTTTTGACAATTCCGGCATCTCATGTTGTTCACCTGTTAATCCAGTTCGTGAGAGGACGTACAAGAACCCACTTGAGATTGAAGCCAATTTCTCCACTCTTTCAAGAGGCGTTGTAGGTGCAATCAGCATCGAGAAGGCAAGCCCATTTGATTCACAATACGAAGAAAGTGGAAGGGCTTTAGATTCATCGATATCTGGAATGATAAAACCATCAATTCCCGCTTCTTTGAATTGATCGATGAATTCTTTTTCTCCACATCGCCGAACAATCGAGTAACTGACCATTGCAATCAGACCAATTTCAACTTGTGGGCGTACTCTGGCAACGAGTTCTGCAACATCAGATAGCTTCACTCCACGTCCAAGCGAACGGTGCATCGCAGCAGCAATCACAGGCCCATCAGCAATTGGGTCACTAAAAGGTATCCCAATTTCAATGATGTCAGCGCCAGCATCAGACATGGCGATAATTGCGCTTTCAGTAGCCTCGAGGGATGGCTCTCCAGCAACAATAAAAGGTATCAATACATTAGATCCAGATTCAAAAATCGTATCTATACGATTCATTTGGTCCCTTCTGGCCCACCATCTTTGACATATTTATCTAGAATTGCCTTCGTAAGGTCAATATCAGTGATATTCGCAAGGGTGGTGAGCCATGCAAGCACGTCAGCAAATTCTTCATTGAGGTTTTCCAAATCAGGGTCACCTCGCTCGTATCGACCCAAAGCATGGGCCAATTCGCCTATTTCTTCCGTTAGCCAGAGAAAGGTTTTTGCAATTCCACGCTGTGAGTCAGTTTCAAAGTACCTTTTCTGTATTAGTTCTTGCAAATCATTGATTGTTAGGTCATCTCGCATAGAT
>CAZRPZ010000039.1:0-9604 GCA_964602215.1 uncultured Isosphaeraceae bacterium
TGGTATTACTTCACTTGAAGAAGCTGCGAATGTAATTGCTTCGCTTCCACTTGCAGGTGACCCCGGAAGTTTGTACCTCTATGGATTAAGCGTCGACGTGCTTGGTCGTATCATTGAAGTCGTCTCGGGGCTAGAATTTGAAGCATACTTGCAAGAGAATATCTTTACTCCACTTGCAATGCAAAATACGACCTTTACTCCTGATATGAGCGTTCTGCAAATGCCTATTGTCAACCGAACAGATGACGGTCTACAAATCGACAAGAAACACTACGAAACACAACGCGATGTACTCAACCCAAGTTTCCATTCTGGGGGTGGCGGTTTGTGGTCAACAGTTCACGACTACACTCGCTTTTGTATGGCGATGGAGCAGTATGGCGAACTTGACGGAAACCGTATCCTCAAACCCAAAACTGTTGTGTTCATGACGCAAAATCAACTTAACCCAGCAATAGCTGCGACTCCATTTGTCCGGTTTGGATTGGGGTTTGGGATAAATCTTCCTGTGATAACTTCAAAAGGGTATCGCGGGGGTGGGCGCTGGACTTGGGGCGGTGCTGCGTGTTCTTACTTTTTTATTGATCCAAAACAAGATGTCACCGCAGTATTTGCGACTCAGTTATTCCCGTTTGACATGGAACTAAACAACGAGTTTCATCACATTGTGCTTGAATCACTCGCGCAAGAAGAACAAACTTCAATCAAGTGAAGTTTGGGCTACTAGTTCAAACTCGCCAGTTGCGATGTCTAGAACGCCTGCAACAATTTGAACGTCCCCGTTACTTACTGTTTTTTCAATCATGGGCGACCGTGTCAATATGGTTGCAACCCCCTGCTCTGCGTTGTGTGCTATGGAATCATCCAACTCGGGCGTCGGTGAAAGTGCAACTTGTGCAAACACGCCATCTACGAACTCGTTTTGCAAAGCGGCTGTCACTGCCCCGCAATTTGAATGCCCCATGACAACAATCAAGGATGTGCCGAGATGTCCAACTGCATACTCAATGCTTTCAACAATCTCTGGGGTCGGCACGTTTCCTGCAACACCGCACACAAAAAGGTTTCCTAGAGGTTGATCGAATACTATTTCAGGTGCGACTCTTGAATCTGCACACCTGATTATTGCTGCAAAAGGAGATTGCCCTAACGCCATTTTACTTCGGTTTGAGGGAGAGTAGACTGCAGTGCAGTTTTCCGAAACATACCTTGCGTTCCCCTCTAGCAATTGATGTAATGCGTTTTGTGGGCTCACTCTTTTGCTCCCTTCACTTGTCGGTCTGAAATGACATCCATGCTTGGTTTAGGAAGCGCATTAAGATGCGTTTGAATTCGCTCCATTGTTGACTCTTCTAGAAAATAGTAAAGTTCTGTTGCTGCGACATCTGTTAGTGGAAGAACATACTCTTGCGTGGAGTCGTTCAGTTGAAGTTCAATCTTAAAGCACCCTTCTTCTGTCGTTGGTGAACTCTGCAACTGTTCTGTTTGAAGTAACACTTTCAATCTTGAATATTGTGCGCTATTTAACCTGCCTGTCCAAGTTGTCCGTCCTGCAATCGCATCAATTCCACCACCAAATTGAACTGTTCCATCTTGCTCAACAACGTACAACGCTGATTGAGTTTTCCCATACATTTCAAGTTGAACGAATGGGCGATTTGTTTTAGTACAGCCTACAAGAAAAACCATGAAACCCAAAAGTATTCTCACGGCACTTCCCTTTCCATGTACAGTTCGTAAGGGTTACCGCCCAAATCGTATCGAATTGGTTCTTGGTACCCTTCTCTATTTGGTTTGTCAGTTGCCCATGCATAGCCGGCAAGCAACCGAATTAAATTCTTAAATGCTGGATCTGCTTGTTCGCCTTGATTAATAAACCGAACAAAATTCCAATATTTTCCGTGTGCGTTCACGGCAATCATGTACACAGAGCCATCTTCAGGGCGAGGTATCAATTGGAAATTTGTAGTTTCATTTGCAAGTTTCGGAGAGGACATTCCCATCTGGTCAAGTCGATTCCAAACTGTAGAGACTTGCTCTTTAGAAAGTAGCCGCGTCCGATCTGGAAGAGTGTTTGGCCCCCACCCTTCTTCGTCACCATGGTGCAGTGCCCCATTTGGAAAAATCACAAATCTGGATGAACGCATGTGTGCTAGTGCGTGCGGCTCCGTGGTCACAACCGTAACATCTAGGGAGAAATCGTTGGGTGCGATTGAGAGCGGATCGGTGACTTGAGGCTGTGCGGTACATGCAGGAAAAAGGGTCCATGAAAAAAGCACAAGAACTATTTGGATAAATCGACTTCGCATCCGTGCAGAATAGCTATTCTGCGCGTATGTTGGTAACTGCAAATTGGATCAATGAATATTTGAAGGACAATGTCTCTGCTCAAGACCAAGCCGAACTGCTTACGGCAGCGGGCTTTCCTCTTGAAGGAAGCGACGTTTTGCCAGATGGAGACGTTCGACAAGATTTTGAGATGACCTCAAATCGTGGCGATTGCACCTGTCACATCGGTTTAGCAAGGGAAATCGCCGCTCGGACAGGGAACTCACTCGTCTTCCCCGAAAGTTCTGTGGATGAAGATGGCTCTCCTATCGAAGACGCCATTTCGATTACAAATCAAGAACCAGAGCTATGCCCTTTGTACACAGCAAGAGTCATTCTTGGAGCAACGGTATCTAACTCACCAGATTGGCTCAAAACCAAAATTGAAAATCGTGGAGACATTCCTCGAAATGCGATTGTCGATGCTACCAATTTCGTTCTTTTTGAACAGGGGCAACCCACGCATGTATTTGACCTTGACAAACTCGCTGGGAACCAAATTATCGTTCGGAAAGCCAAACAGGGCGAGAAGTTTTTACCACTTGGCGAAGATGCGGTTGAACTAACTTTAACTTCGGACGATCTTGTCATTGCGGATGCTGAAAAACCAGTAGCACTCGCGGGTGTAAAGGGCGGTGCTCACGCATCGGTGACGAATGATTCAACTAACTTATTAATCGAAGCAGCAACGTTTAATCCTGTTGTAGTTCGCGAGATGAGTAGGCGACATAAAATTTCGAGTGATTCTAGTTTCAGGTTTGAACGTGGCGTACATCCAAAACAAATTGCAGAAAGTGCGAACCGTCTTGCCTCAATTCTTTTGCAAGTTGGTGGTGGTTCACTGTGCAAAGGAACGCTTGGTGAAGGAAAAGATATTCCTGCTCCAGTCAACACCTCTATGCGAACTGAGTATTGCAATGAACGGCTTGGTACTGATTTAAGTGATGACCAGATAGTTCAAATACTATGCTCAACTGGCTTTGAAACAACATGCAAGGATGGTGTGGTTCAATGCAAAGTGCCCTACTATCGAAATGACGTCTATCGAGAAATTGACCTTGTTGAAGAGGTGGGTCGAATACATGGATATGACAATATTCATATTGAAGATTCTGTAGAGGTCCAAGTCCCTCCATTTGGCGGAGAAGCTGCTGGAAAACAAGCAATCCTCGATGCAGTTGCAGGAATGGGATTCGTTGAGTGTATTACACATTCACTCATCTCAACTGAAGCAGCCAATCAATTCTTGCAAGATGGGCAAACACCACTCTGCATCGATGATGATCGTACAAATGCTGAACCAACGCTCAGACCATCGCTTCTTCCCAGTTTACTCACAGTACGCAAACTCAATGAAAGCAATGGCGTAAAAAATATTCGACTTGCTGAACTTGGTTCTGTTTTTGTTGTAGAAGATGGCACACATCGTGAACGAACTGAACTTGCTCTTCTGCTTGATGTTAAAGAAGAGGATGGTATTGGAGTATTGAGAGGGGTCATTGACCGAATTTGTTTTCTTCTTACTGCAACTAATGATTCTATTGTTACACCAAGTTGTGATGCAAATTGGCTAGAACCGGGTGGTTATATTTCTATCGAAGGAAATACTGTTGGTCAAATTGGCCGGCTTTCAACTGCTCTTCAAAAACAATGGGATATCCCAAACTCTCTCCAAGTAGCGACTCTACATATTGATGAGTTACTTCGTTCCTTTCCACCTGAAATTGAATCTCGCCCACTTCCAACTCAGCCATCAATTGAACGAGATATTTCACTCATCGTGGAAGAACAAGTGTTATGGTTACAACTTGAAAAAACCATTACTTCTCTTTCCCTTGAGAACCTTGAGGGCATCTCGTTTGTCACAACATATCGTGGGAAAAATGTCGACAGTGGCAAAAAATCAATCACTATTCGCTTGCGATTTCGAGACGCAAAAAGAACACTTACTCATGAAGAGGTAAACGCACCGGTGTCAGCAGCATGTGATGCACTCATCTCCAAATTCAATGCAGAGATACGAACAAAATGACAATCGGGACAAAGACTATCCACCAACTTCTGTGTGAACTTTCCTCCAAGAGCCCAACTCCGGGTGGCGGCGCAGTCGCAGGAGTTCTTTCTGGATTGTCCGCAGCATTGGGGAGTATGGTACTTGCCTATTCGGAGGGCAAAGAATCGATTTCCGAATATAGTGAGTTGCATACAGACTGCATCAAATTTTTCAATGTTGCAAAAGATGAGGCGATTGCGTTGGGGGATGCGGACGCAGTTGCTTATGAGCGTGTGAGTTCCTTGTGGAAACTTTCAAAAGATGATCCAAAGAGAATTGAGCAGTGGGACGATGCGCTGATCGAAGCAATTCAAATTCCACTACGAACAATGGAACTAAGCGAACGAATTCTCATCACTCTCAAAACACTCGTAGGAAAATCCAATTCAATGCTATCAAGTGATCTTGCAATCGCAGCAATTCTTGCGGAGTCTTCAGCAAGGGCTGGGTATTGGAATGTTGCTATCAATATTGCGCAAATGGAAGACGGGGAACAAAAATCTGTTTTTGAACTGGAATCTGCTACTCTCCTCTCCACTTGTAAGGAATATTCTCAATTCATTGAACAATCTTGCAAGGTATAATCTCCTAAATGGCGATTCCTACAAATGCAAAAGCGAATGTCCTTGAATCGGAGGTGTTGAGAGATGTCACCGATGGCAATCTTCGAATCACTCCTCAGCAAGCCGCAACTTTATATCACGAAATGCCGCTTGAAGAACTTGGACGATGGGCAGATGCACGGTGCAGAACTCTACATGGTGACCATTTACGAACATATATAGTTGATCGAAATATTAATTACACAAATGCATGTACTGCAAAGTGCACGTTTTGTGCATTTCGCCGAGATGGTGACGAAGCAGATGCTTACACATTGTCATACGATGAACTTCTTCAAAAAGTACAAGAAATTGTAGACATTGGCGGAACTCAAATTCTCATGCAAGGTGGGATGAATCCACAATTGCCGCTTTCGTGGTACATCGATTTGCTTTCTTTATTGCAAGAAAAATTCCCCCAAGTTCATGTTCACGCTTTTAGCCCTCCTGAAATCATTGAGTTTGTACACTTTTTTGATACTCCCGGCAATTCTCTTGAAGAACAAATTCGTTGGGTTTTAACGAAGTTGCAAGAAGCAGGTCTCGATTCTATTCCGGGTGGTGGAGGGGAAATATTCGCTCCTGCAGTTCGTAAAAAAATTGGCTTAGGTAAATGTAACGCAGAAGTCTGGCTTACTGTCATGCGGGTTGCGCATGAACTTGGGATGAACACAAGTGCAACCATGATGTTTGGACATATTGAAGGGATTAATGACCGCATTCACCACATGGATCTTGTTCGTTCTTGGCAAGACCGTTCGATTAAGGACTTTGGCTTAAAGAATGGTGGACGGTATAACGCTTTTATTTCATGGCCATTCCAACCTGACAACACACCTCTTGGAAGAGTAACAGAGTGGGAATATTCTGAAAACAAACAATTTCCTGGGGATGTCGTTTCGAAACTCGATGGGTCGGGGAAAAAGACAGAGCACCCAGAATTTGGAAGACGGTTGCGACTTGCTGGATCAAGCTCATACTTACGAACACAAGCATTGAGCAGGTTATTCTTAGACAACATTTATTCGATTGGATCAAGTTGGGTGACGATGGGTCCAGCAATTGGTCAAACTGCACTCTTTTACGGAGCAAATGATTTGGGTTCCGTGATGCTTGAAGAGAATGTTGTGAGTGCAGCTGGAACAACGTGGTGTTTAGACGAAGCAAAACTCTGCCGGATGATTCGCGAATCTGGGTTCACCCCAGCAAAGCGAGATAACCATTATGACATCCTTACAGTACACGATGGAAGTAATTCTCCTGATTTACTCGTTACCGATTGGTCTGCACTGAATAAAGAAAGGTTAGTTTCACACACTGAAGACTGTAGCACCGTCAAGTTGACCGTCACATCGTAAGAATTTGTTAATCTTCAGGCGCGTTTTCTAACACTCTGCGACGAAATTCTGCTTCAAAAGCGTGGGTATGCTTCCCCACCTTTCCTATTCCAACAACATCATCACCGATATGGCTTACGCCGATGACCTCTGCTGCAGTTCCCGTAAGAAATACTTCATCTGCATCTATAACTTCGGCGAGTTGAATCGGTCGCTCTTCAATGGAATAACCAAGAACTGGTGCAACTTCTTCGATGACAAATTGTCTTGTAATTCCGTGGAGGATGCCAGCAGAAACAGGTGGCGTAAAAACACACCCATCTTTGATGATAAAAATGTTATCTCCTGTGCATTCTGCCACTTCACCTTCACAATTCAGCATCAATGCTTCAAGAACGCCAGCATCGACCGCTTCAATTTTTGCGAGGATATTGTTCAGGTAGTTTAAACTTTTTACTTTTGGATCAAGACAACATGTTGGAACTCTGGGTCGTTTTGCCACGATAATAGACATGCCATCTTCATACATTTCATCGGGATATAATTTAATGTTTTCTACAATCACAAAGACCGTTGCCTTTGGACATAAAAAAGGGTTCAACCCAAGCGTTCCAGTTCCTCGTGTAAAGACAAGTCGAATATATCCATCGGTTTGGTTATTTGCTTGAACAGTTTCTCGAACTGCTTCTTCAATTTCATCGATTGAATAACCCGAATGAAGACGAATTGCTTTCGCAGATTCGAACATTCGCTGTAAATGCGAACGAAGTTTAAAAATTCTGCCGTTATAAATACGAATCCCTTCAAAACAACCATCCCCGTACAACAAGCCATGGTCGAAAACACTTATATGAGCATCTTCTGTATTTACGAGCGTTCCATCTAACCAAATTTTAGACATCGGCGTATTGTAACATCCCAGCACCCTTCAAATTTGATTTGTATCTATTACCGGAACGATCTTCCCATAATCTCAACGGCATCAATCGAATTTATTCTCCACACCCCATCTTCATTGGGTGCGACGATTATTCTCCACCTAGATGGAACTGTTCCTATCCCTGTCACTCTACTTAATAATGAAATTTCAACCAGAACGTCACCCTCCCTTTCTACTGGCTGAAAACGAAGAATCGTATTGAATAGCAACGGGTGTTTCTGATGTAATTTTGCGATGTTCTTTTGTAGTGCGGTTATTCCACTATTGGGCAAATCTTTCCAATGGTCAACTAATAGAATTTCATTATCCACGAGATGTGGCAATCGGCTGTATTGCTCCTGTTCTGCTACATCTACGAATGCATTAATAACATTTCGAGCATGTTCTGTAGGTGTATCAATTGCAAGCCCAAAACCACATGCAATCACGCCCACACAGAAAACCCACAATCCCACTTTGAATTGAACTCTCTTTCCATCTCTTACTCCAATCCAGAGGAATGCAAACGCAATTGCGGCGATCGTTATAAATGCAAGCCACGGATGTTCAAGTATAAATCGCATCGAATGGAAAAATTGTTAATTTTTTGTGATACCGCCCTCTTCGCCAGACGACTGCTTATCAATCATTGACAACATGCGATCAAGCCGTGCTAACTCAGAAAGAACTCTCCTTGATCGTTTTTCAGATGAGGGTTCAGAAAGTAATTCGTAACGAAGTTCAGCATCGTCAAATACTGAACATCCAATGAGTTCAAACAACGCTGTGTTTGATAATCCTGGTTCAACAACCCAATTGATGATTGATTCGTGATTTTCAAGTCGAGATAAATTGGGTCGATGGAGCATGTGCAATAATTCAACTCGAAAAATCTCGTCAAGTTCCTCTTCGTTTTTTTCAAGCGGTTTCAAAGTCGCCTTTCGATAAAGATTCTCGCCTTCTGGATTAATTTCATTGATAATTTTTGCTCGACATAATCCGTACACCATCATGTTAAAACCATCTCTTGTCTTTTCGTGATGTACGATTTGTGCAACACATACCACATCACGAACTGGTGGATTTTTCTTCTTGCTGAGCGTGCTCTTTGAATGGCTGTATGTTGCGATTGCCAGTTGTCCGCTGCCATCTAGTGAGTGGTCTGTTAATTGACAATACTGTGGCTCAAAAACTGATAGTGGCATAATCGCGTGCGGTAAGAGCATTGTTTCTGGGAGGGGAAAAATTGGAAACTCTTGTTTGAAATGTACGGCAACAGATTCACTCATGATGTATATGATGATACGCCACAAATTTGTGTTTTGGCTCAGAGACAGCCCTTTTTCTTTGCTGAACGATGGCTACTTTTGTTGAATTCTAACCCGACTACACTTTTTTTAGAGAAGAACCCCGAATTCCGACCATAACTCGTTGCAAACTTTTGCCTGGGCATGCTGTTGCTGCCCACTCTTGATGAGTACGCACTCTTGAGACTGGAACGTTGTATTTTTGCATGAGGGTATGAAGAGTTGATTTAATTGCAGCAAGTTGTGATTTGTTTACATTTTGCCGTTCATAGTTTCCTAGGACTACAACTCCGATGTTACCCTCGTTTCTTGCTTTGACATGCGCACCTTGCCACACAAGTGGTCTTCCCTGCCATAATCGACCTGCGGGATCAATTGCAAAGTGGTATCCAATATCACCCCAGCGACCACCATCGCGACGAAGGTGAGATTTACGGATCGTTTCAAGTCTTGATGCTGCAGATGTTTTTGATTGTGATGTGAAGGGGTTCATGCCGTCATGATGGATGGTGATATACCTCGCTGGCAACATGCGATTCATATTCCTAGCAATCGGCTGCCCCTTAGCCCAAGTTGACCGTGATATAGCGCCCATCAATTCTGAGGAGGCGGGTAATTGAACGATTTGTTCTGGCAGGCTCAATTCGGGTGTTTTTACAGCAGACCAAATCGGACTGGGCAATGTAGAGGTTACTTTTTTTGTCCCACAACCCACAAGGGTCATCGCACTTGCAAGTAGAAACATTCGTCTGGCAAGGTGGCGTTGAGTAAGGTCTGGTTGGGGTAATTCAGGGTGAGTTGGTTGCATAAAAATAGTGAACATGAGTGTATCGTCGACCTCGTTCTTGTGGCTTCAAAAACAAAGAAATGCAGCACATTATCTGCTTCAATCGAAGGGCATTATCGGGGCTAAAAAGGTATAATAAACACCTTGTGGAATGAGGCGTGAACGCTGATTTTTCCCACATGAATACAGCCATTTCACTTCATCCTAGTCAATAGAAAACACGCAAAATGACACATTCCACTGATACATACACCTCTGAACAGATTCAGGT
>CAZRPZ010000040.1:0-5670 GCA_964602215.1 uncultured Isosphaeraceae bacterium
AATGATACCCCCGTCTTGCTTCAATGCCCGAATCATTACCCCAGCAGTTGGCGTTGCAACAACCCCAAGGTCGACCACTTGACAGCCATGCGCAACAAAAGTTTCAGCGACCGCTGTTTGAAGAGAGGGACCACTAGGTCGGCTATCGCGTGCAACACAAAGCGACGGTAATCTTCCAAGTTTGTTGTGAAGAAATGAAACAAAAGCACCAGCAAATGTGCGGGCAACATCAGGCGTCATTGATTCATCAACAATGCCTCTTACGCCGGAAACCGAAAGCATTAGCGGAGAATTAGTCATGGTATGTAGGTTGCCTGACAGTTTGGTGCTTCGGTAATGGTGACGGAATGAATACGAATGGGATTGTGAATATGTTTGTTCATCTCTTTTCCTACATAGAAAGCAACCTGTTCTGCAGAAGGGTTTGCACCACCCAATATATCAATTTCATTTAGATTTGAATTACTCAACGGCGTAATGATTTGTTCAAGAACCCGTTCAACTTCTATAAAATCGATGAGTAAACCGTCTTCATCAAGCGACGACCCCTCTAACACGACTGCCACCCCCCACTCGTGATTATGTGGGGTTTCATCAACGTTTTTCACGGTGACTGAATGTTGGGCATTAAAAGTAGACGAAACTGTCACGCTAAACATCGGTTGCAGTCCACTCCTCTTTTATTTCCCAAGTAAATGGAATCACAGAGCAATCAATATCCACAGCAAAGAACCCTCCCCGGTGTTGTTTGACAAGATTCCAAATAATTTGTCTATCAGTTTCTGGGATATTTTTATGTTCGACATCATCCACATGCACCCATTCAAGAGTTCCCTCATCAATATTCATTTCTGGTATTTCAGAATGCCGAATCGGACGCATTACTTCAAACAAAAAGAGCAGCCAATGTGTTTTGTCCTCGTACGCTTTTTCTGCAAGCATGCCAGAAAGACGAAGCTCGTTTTGTTTGACACGCACCCCTGACTCTTCGTTAATTTCACGAATAGCACAAGCATGGGGGCTTTCACCAATTTTTGCTTCTAACTTTCCTCCGATAGGAGAATAATTATCAGCGTTTGGTTCTTTTGCTCTGTGCAGGAGCAACAAGTTGTTGTTGTCATCATACAAATAACAGAGAACAGCAATTTTATATGGCAGATCTGTTATGGAATATGACTCACTCATTTGTTGCTTCCTTGATTTCCTGTTTCATTTCTCGAACCGATTCTCGCATTCCCACAAAAATACTACGACTGACGATGGAATGACCAATATGCAATTCTGAAATATTGTTGATTGACGCGATTTGATAAACATTAAAGTGCGTAAGACCATGACCGGCGTTACATTGCAGACCAATTTCTGTGGCATGCTCTACAGCAATTCGTATTTTATCGAGTTCATGCTGAACATTTGAACTATCAAGTAAAAAATCGTTATTGATAACCGCTTGAGCATACGCCCCAGTATGAATCTCACAGACGCTGAATCCGCAATCAAGAACAGAATCCAATTGTGCTACATCTGCGTCTACAAAAGCACTGGCTTTCATACCTGCACCCTTGAGTAGCGAGATGATCTCGCGAAGTCGAGAGGCGTCTCCAACCACATCGAGCCCTCCTTCAGTTGTAATCTCAAGTCGGCCCTCTGGAACGAACATTGCCATATCGGGCTTCGATTGAAGAGCAATTTCAACCATTTCATCAGTTGCAGCAAGTTCCAAATTCAGGGGAACGGTGACAATTTTACGAAGTTGAAGCAAATCATCAACTTGCATATGCCTTCGATCCTCACGGATATGTAGCGTGATTCCATCGGCTCCACCAAGGATTGCTTCTTGTGCAGCAATAATCGGATCAGGTTCGATCGTTTTTCTGGCCTCTCGAACGGTCGCTACATGGTCAATATTAACGCAAAGTTTGGTCATGAAACTTATCCAAATGAGACGTTGTATCCCAAGGTGGCGAGTATACTTCCACAGAGCCGATATGCGCACTCAAGAGAGCATATAGATGTCAGAGTTTGATAAAAAGTTGACGCAATTGAAAGCAGACTTGAATACCCAAGGCGCTCGGGTATCAGACCAACTATTACAATCAGTAGAATCAAGTTTTGATGGAAATGCTGAAGCGGCAAAAAAAGTCATTGAGGGCGATGAATTTATCGATCGTGTGGATGTAGAAATTGAGCGTGCATGCATTGTGTTGCTTCGACTCGGTGCAAATGATGAGCACAGCATCCGAAGTGTTTTAACAATAGTTAAAGTGAATAACGAACTTGAACGTATTGCGGATTGTGCAGTACTTATTGTTGAATCTGCTTTGAAAAGCGAAAAACTCATCACGATGGCGCCACCAACATTCAGAGTCATGGCGAACAGTGTTGTTGGCATGGCAAGAGATACGACTAGAGCACTGGCAGAAAGCGATACAGAGTTGGCAGTTCGGGTACTATCCTTTGATGACACAGTGTGTCGATTTCGCAAGGAGATTGTTCTTGATGTGCAACATAGAACGAGTAATGGAGAGTTAGATCCTCTTGTTGCATTCGAACTTTTAGCAGTAACACGGTCATTAGAAAGAATTGCTGACCACTGCACGAATATATGTGAACAAGTTATTTATCTTGAAACCGGGAAAATTGTCAGGCATTTGCCAGATGGCTGGACATCCCCGGAAACCCCAGAGTTTTGAGTAAAATCCCCTTGGCATTACAAGACCGTTTTGTAGAACATGGACAAGAACATGTTTTAAAATTTTGGGACGAATTAGACGATTCGCAACAACACAAATTTACACAACAACTTGAAGAAATCGATTTT
Organism: uncultured Isosphaeraceae bacterium; assembly: GCA_964602215.1. Lineage (GTDB taxonomy): Bacteria > Planctomycetota > Phycisphaerae > Phycisphaerales > SM1A02. The sequence continues at coordinate 2,822 of CAZRPZ010000040.1, forward strand.
AGCTTACTCAATCAAATTCAACACGAGCAAATTGAAGCAAAAATCGTTGAAGTGTTGCCATCGGAAGTTGTTCCATATAATCATAAATACGAGGAATTAGGTATTCAAAGAATACAGAACGGTGAATTTGCCGTTCTTACTGTTGCGGGTGGTCAAGGCACACGGTTAGGCTGGAGTGGACCAAAGGGAACGTATCCAGCAACTCCAGTAACAGGCAAGTCTTTATTTCAAATAGTTGCTGAACAAATTGTATTCGCTTCAGGAAAATATGGAAAAACAATTCCGTGGTACATCATGACGAGCAAAGAGAACGATGAGATTACACGTTCTTTCCTCCTTGACAACAACTGCTTCGGATTGGATCGAACCGACATTTTTATCTTTGTGCAAGATGAAATTCCAGCAGTGGATAGCGAAGGAAAATTTCTGCTCGCAACAAAGAACGAGGTCGCGATGAATCCGGATGGGCACGGGGGGGTGATTGCCTCCTTGAAAAAAAGCGGTGGACTTGAGGAAATGGAGTCCCGTGGAATTCAATATCTTTCATACGTGCAAATCGATAACCCATTAGCAAATGTTGTGGATCCAACTTTTTTGGGAATTCATGTTTCTGAAGAATCTTCTAAAGAGGTAACGAGCAAATGTGTGAAGAAAACTGATTCTAGTGAACGAGTTGGTGTATTTTGTCTTGTTGATGGGAATGTGACGGTTGTTGAATACAGCGATCTTCCTGAGGGTCAATCATCAACAACTACTGAAGATGGAGAACTGTTATTTAACGCTGGTTCAACTGCTATACACATCATGTCAGTTGAGTTTTTACAACGAATCGCTGACGATTTGCCTTGGCATGTTGCGAATAAAGAAATTTCACACATTGATTTGCAGACTGGAAATCTCGTGCACCCAAACAAACCAAACGCATATAAATACGAACGATTCGTATTCGATATATTGCCACTAGCAACAAGTCCATTGGTTGTTGAAATTGAAAGAATTGAAGAGTTCGCACCAATAAAAAACAAAGAGGGAAATGACTCGCCTCAAACAAGTCAGCAACTTCAAAAAGATAGAGCTAGACGGTGGTTACAATCAATAGGCGTAGAAGTTGGAAAAAATACATCTGTTGAAATTAGTCCGCTGACTGCAGCTACTGCAAATGATCTTGACAAAAACAAGTTGCCAGACTCAATTGGTGACGATGAAATTGTGGTTCTTTAAGGGATGGAGGCGTGGATTGACCAACTTATTGCGGGAGTAGACCCAGTATGGGGACCATTGATTGTATTCGGTTTGTTGTGCCTTTCTGGAATAGGAATACCACTTGGGGAAGATATCATCATTATCCCCGCAGGCATGCTGGTCCAGCAGCACGCCCTCCCATTGTGGCCAACATTGTTTGCTTCGTACGCAGGAGTTGTTACGGGTGATTTATTATGGTTCTTAGTTTGCTCTAAACTTGGTACGAGACTTGTTCACAAAAGATGGTTTAAGAGATTTGTACATCCCAAGCGGATGCTACAGGTAAAATATCAGTTTGATGTGCGGGGAATTTGGGTCATCATTTTGGCAAGGTTTATTCCTGCAAGCCGTACAACAACAATTACGGTTGCGGGCATGATGCACATGAAGTTTTGGAAATTTGCACTAGCTACAGCAATTTGTTGCGTAATTACCGCCCCCATGCAACTATTTGCTGGTTGGTGGATTGCTGACAGTTTGCAGGCAAAAAGTACAGTGGAATTGATTCTTCGACTCCTAGGTCTAGTGATGGTGGTTGCTGCAGCAGTTTGGACCTACAGGTTGTGGTCAAAACACAAAAAATCTGGCAAGAACGTTCCGCGTGCACGTGCATCTTGGCTTCGAAGACTTTCGCCAAAGAAAAAATAGTGTGATTCAAGGCGATTCTTGAGTATACTAGGTGCATGAGAACAGTCATTACCGGTCAAATCGGGATGGATAAGAAGCCATACCTTGAGAAAACAGCACATCTTGCAGGTGAGCGTGGCGGAAATATTGAGGTCTTTAACGTGGGTCAGATGATGTACGCCGAAGGACCAGATATTAGACCCGGACGAATTCTTGACCTTCCGTTAAGTCGATTGCATTCGCTACGTCGTGCGGCAATAAAAGATATCGTTTCGGCGACATCTCCAACCGAAGAACACCCGAATGTTGTGATGAACACACACGCGACATTCCGTTGGCGGCATGGATTATTCCCCGCATTTGATTTTGATCAACTTAAGGCCTTCAAGCCGAATTTATTTATCTGTTTAGTAGATAACATCGAAGTTGTACATGACCGATTGCATGCTGAACATGACATCGACGCAACACTCAAGGATTGCATGGTCTGGCGAGAAGAAGAAATACTCGCAACGGAACTTATGGCACAGGCGTGTGGGTGTAGCCATGAGTTTTACGTTTTGAGTAGAGGGCGACACGTTGACACTACCGAAACATGTTACAAATTAATCGCCCGCAATAATCTGAAAAAAGTGTACCCAAGTTTTCCAATGAGCCATGTTGTAGACATGCCAGAAATTCTTGAAGAGATCGATCAATTTAGAGCGGCGCTTGCAGAGCATTTCATTGCGTTCGACCCAGCAGATGTAGATGAAAAATTACTCCTTGACCGCGGGATTGAATCGGCGAAGGAAGGCAAAGATTGGATTGAAGTAGAAGCACATGCTTTTGGCGGTAAAAAGGGTGGGGATCCTATGCGAGTTTCTGTCAGAGAAATTCTCGATATCGCAGGTGACATTGACGGTCAAATTTACATGCGAGATTTTCGTTTGATTGATCAATCAGACATGATTGTTTCGCTTGTTCCAGAGTTGCCCGGA
>CAZRPZ010000041.1:0-7412 GCA_964602215.1 uncultured Isosphaeraceae bacterium
GTGTTTCTGGTTTGATTCGGAGAAACCAACAATGGTCTTGGTGTTTAGATGAAGCGAATGGAATTGCATATATCCGTATAAGGCAATTCAATGAAACAACACCTCAGGAACTTGCCCTTGCGTTACTTGCAACTGAACAGGCCGGACTGAAAAATGGTGTGGTCATCGACTTGCGTGATAATCCGGGCGGTGCGCTTTCGGCTGCAATCACTATTTCAAATATGTTTTTAGATCAAGGCACAATCGTAACAGTTTCTGGGCGAGCTGACCCCCAGAGATCATGGGATGCTCAACCAGATCACATTCTTCATGATGTTCCAATTCTAATTCTCGTAAATGGAAATTCTGCTTCCGCTTCTGAAATTGTTGCTGGGAGTTTGCAAGCCAACAATCGTGTTGCGATCTTGGGAACTCGCACATTTGGGAAGGGTTCTGTTCAAGAGGTACTCGAACTAGCTTCTGGTGGGATGTTAAAGTTCACAACTGCAAGGTACGATCTTGCAAATGGTAGAACCATCGATAAGAGACTTTCTGAGGACAAGGGATTATGGGGTGTTGATCCCTCAGAGGGTCTTGTCGTTCTCGAATCGATTGAAGAACTCAGAGAGCGAATAAAAAGTAGAGAACCATATACAGTAATTACTGACGATGAACCAGATTCTTTTGAGTGTGGCAACATTCAATGGATTGAGGACATCCTACATGATCATCAACTTGCTCAAGCACTTTTCGCAATGCAAACGCAAATTGAACAAGGCACATGGCCAATTCTCTCCCAAGAAAATCCAGTTGTCAGTGGAATCAGAGAAGAAGTTACTGAGTTAGCAAAAGAACGAATTGACATTCTGAAATTACTGATTGATGTAGATCAACGGCTTGCAAATTTGCAAACTGAACTTGACGATGTAAATGAGTCGTTAATACCAGTAGATGCTGACCTAGAAAATGCCGTAATGACAATCACTGATCATGAGGGGAATGTTGTTGGTTCATGGCGAGTGAAGAATGGCAACATTGAAGCAGCATTAGATTCGTTTCAATTGGAACCAGAATCAACTATTAGCGAATAATGATAGGGAAATTGGGGAACATTAAACAATGGCTCTTGTATTAGGAATCGAATCGAGTTGTGATGAAACGGCGGCATCTGTTGTTGAAGATGGCTGCACAGTATTGTCCAATGTCGTAGCATCACAAGATGAATTGCATCTTGAATACGGAGGCGTTGTACCTGAAATCGCAAGCCGAGCGCATGTTCAGAGAATATTTCCAGTCGTCCAAGAAGCAATCAAGATTGCGAACGTAGATGTTCGCGACCTCGATGCAATCGCAGTAGGAAACCGACCCGGACTAATCGGATCTTTACTTGTCGGTGTTGCTGCTGCGAAAGCATTGGCATGGGTACTTGATAAACCTCTCATCGCAGTCGATCACGTTGTTGCCCATCTCTGGGCGCCGAGACTCTCCAATTCTACAATTGAATACCCTGCTCTTGGCGTTGTTGTATCTGGCGGACATACATCTCTACTCATTCTTGAAGATTCTTCGGATGTAACATGTATTGGTAAAACTATTGATGACGCGGCTGGTGAAGCATTTGATAAAGCCGCAGCAATTTTACAACTCGGCTGGCCGGGAGGTCCTCGAATAGATGCAGCTGCTGCAAATGGCAAGCCAACGTTTTCATTGCCCAGACCAAAAACGAACAATAATCGTCCTGATTTCTCATTTAGTGGTTTAAAAACTGCTCTCTTGTATGGTGTCTGCGGAAATCCGACTAAGGTTGATGGAAAGAACAAATTTCCCCGAGATGCAAGTGCTTGCAGCGAACAAGAAATCAATGATTGGGCATCTTCATTTCAACATGCTGCTGTTGATTCAATTATCAACGGTGTACGAACTGCACTTTCAACAAATTCCGTACTATCGATTGTTGCTGGTGGCGGAGTACTTGCAAACTCACTCTTGCGATCAGAATTGATTACAATTGCAAACCAATTCCACATTCCGATTCATCTTCCAGACTCCAAATATTGTGTAGACAATGCTGCAATGATCGCAGGGCTAGGTCATCATCTATTTGAACATGGACACCAACATTCGCTACACACAACCGCTTCCCCACGGGGAATCGCATCGTGAAAACATTTTATACAAGCATCCTTCAAACACACACATGAATTCCAATTCAAAAAAGAAAGCAAGTCGTACCAACGATTTATTACCGCCAATTTCTGCCTTTGAGCAATCCACTCATTCGATGATTGAGGGCGATCATCCCGCAATGCAAGGTGATGAAGAATTACTTAAAAACGTCACACTCGACTTTGGCCGAAGTAGCGGTCCTGGGGGACAACATCGAAATCGAAAAGCCACTGCTTGTACTGCAACCCATCTCCCTACAGATATTAGTGGTGAAGCAAGCGAACGAAGAAGGCAGAGCGAAAATAGGAAAATGGCACTGAATAGATTGCGAAGAACTCTAGCAATCCTCCTTCGTCGCTCTATCACTGCTGATTCCTATTCGCCGACAGAACTTTGGGAAAGCCGCAGACAAGGCACCCAACTTCCAATTAATCCAAAACACAGTGATTACTCCGCAATTCTTGCTGAGACTCTTGATGTCATTCTTGCGTGTGATTTTGAAATGGGAGAAGCAGCAACTGTTCTTCATGTCACTCCAACTCAACTGATTAAAATTATAGGGAACGATAAAACCGCTCTAACTTGGCTGAATAATCAACGGAAGGAACGTGACCTGTCACCACTAAAGACATGAGTAATACAACAAAGCATTCGACAACTGTGCAAGAGCACATCGATACTATTTTGCCCGAGTTAATTTCAATTCGGCATGACATCCACGCACATCCTGAACTTGGATATGAAGAACATCGAACGAGCACTCTCATCCAACAGTTTCTCTCGGATATAGATGTAGAGTATGAATCAGGCTTAGCAAAAGGAACTGGCGTGCTTGCAAACATTGATGGAGAAGCTGATACTTCTATCGCATTGCGGGCTGACATTGATGCTTTGCCCATTGCTGAAGAAAACACGTTTGATTGGAAGTCAACACATGAAGGATGCATGCACGCTTGTGGACATGATGGGCACACAACCATCTTGCTAGGAGCAGCAAAAGTCTTGGCTAGAATTGCCAAAGAACAGCCACTTCCGAATCCGGTTGCTTTTGTATTTCAGCCCGCCGAGGAAGGTGGAGGCGGAGGGCAACAAATGGTGTTAGATGGTTGTCTTGATGGCTCAAGAATTTGTAAACCAGTAGGGATGATGTTTGGGTTACATGGCTGGCCACAACTTCAACTCAACAATGTCGCAACTCGAAGTGGACCAATGCTTGCGGCTGATATCGGTGTGAATGTCACCATCCGTGGCTGCGGGGGTCACGCTGCATTCCCATACTTATGTAAGGATCCGATTGTATGTGCTGCACAAGTGGTTTCTTCTCTACAACAACTTGCTTCAAGAAATACTGACCCCCTTGATTCACTTGTTGTTTCGATTACACAAATTCACGGCGGAACAACACATAATATTATTCCTGATGAAGTGATGCTTTCTGGCACGATGCGCTACCTCGAAAAAGAGACAGGCGAAATGGCAAAACTCCGGTTCACAGAAATTGTGAATTCGGTTGCAGCGGCTCATGGTTGTGAAGTAAAAATCACATTGCATGATGGGTATCCTGTCACTAGGAATCATCCAGAAGCAGTCAATACATTTTTTGATGTTGCAACACAAACAATTGATAAAAGCAAAGTTTCTGAGTTTGAAAAACCAGTCATGGGTGGCGAAGATTTTTCATATTATTGCCAAGAGGTCCCATCCTGCTTTTTTGCGCTTGGATTACTTCCTGAAGACAAAGAAATAATGCCAGCATTACATCAACCAACATTTGATTTTAATGATGAAGCGATAGCAACAGGTATCCAGTTGTTTTGTGCGCTTGCGTTGCATTCACGTGTCAATTGAAGCTTGAGAGACATGAAAATCTATCATGACGTCGTAATGCACGAAGTCAATTTTCAAAAATGCTTGCACGAGCTTCGGGTCGAACTGAGATCCAGAACAAGCAGTCAGTTCATCTAATACTTCTTCGCGGTTTAATCCATCGCGATATGCCCGTGACGAACACATTGCATCAAAGGCATCTGCTACACCAAGAATTCTGCCGAACAATGGGGTGCCTTCTCCCTCGCTACCATCTGGATACCCCTTTCCATCCCAGCGTTCATGGTGGGAACGAACACCGGGAAGTACTGGCTGTAATTGAGGAACATCACGAAGAATGTTTTCCCCAATCACAGGATGTGCACGGATTTGTGCGAATTCTTCATCTGTTAATTTCCCGGGTTTTTGAAGAATTGATTCTGGGATTCCAATTTTTCCAATGTCATGTACAAGTCCGCAAATATGAACCTCTTCGATGGTTGCTTCATCGAGTTCTAAATGTTTTGCGATTTCTTTTGACAGCCATGCAACCCGTTCGGAGTGACCACAGGTGTACGTGTCTTTTGCATCGATTGCTGATACGAGGGCTGAAACTGTGCCAAGTAAAAAACCTTGTCGTTCCTCTGCGTGCCTTCGTTCTATGTCCGATCGCATGAGATTAGACATCGCAAGTGATGCAATATCTGAAAGACCTGTGCAAAACTCAATATCTTCATCGACTGTTTGCCCTCTAGATTGACCATCACGATTATCAAGATAAATACAACCAGAAACTGAAGAACCAATTAATATTGGGACACAGATTGCTTCTTCGATGCTGTACTGCATGATGCTTTGTGCTTGTTGATCTACTATTTCTGCTTTTTGGAATCGAACTGGCTCGCCTTCCATCGCTGCATCGAGAAGTGAGCGGCTTATATTTGGTGATCCCTCAAGTGCAATCCCCCCTTGAGCAGCGAGAATTTCGATTCTGTTCCCACCGGCAGGTCTGATGACAGCAACGTTGCTAAATGCAGTACCGGCACTTGCAGCGATTGCAAGGGCTTTAGCCATAGAGGTTTCATCTTCTGCTGAGTGAATTGAACGCCCACATTCCAATAGGGCTTGTAAACGATTATGTGCAAGACCCACACCCCCCTGCGTACGATCAACTCGGAGAATCGATGTGCCACCAACAGAACGCGCATCATCAAAAGTCTCTGTAAATTTGTTATCCTCATTATGATCAACGATTTGAAACGTAAATGGTTCGATTGTGATCAGATCACCAGTACGCAACCGAATTCCTTGTTGATCTTTGAGTTTGATTCCATTTAAATAGGTTCCATGCCGAGAGCCCTTGTCTTGAATTTTCCAAAAATCGACATCATTCGAACTTTGTTTGGTCAGTACCACATGCTCTCGAGAAACAGTTGCACCACTTGGAAGAGGAAGGGAGTTTTCAGGACCACGACCAATCGTAATAGGCACATCCCCTTTTAAAGGAATGGTGTGCATGACAGGACCGTGGAGTGTTTCTAGGAATAATTGCGGTTTAATTTCCATAGATGCTTATAGAGTACCCACCTCTCTTGTGCCTGACTAGGGTCTTGCAGGGTTGAACTGCGACCCATCTTGCTTGAATGGAACGTGTTTGGTACAATCTCCCGTTCACTAGAAAACACCGTTACGACCACTTGCGTCGTGGGTTGCAGGCCAGCACTCACAAATACGTTGGTGGAAGGTAAGGAGACCCAGATGGCCAAAAAAATCGAAAAGCAATTTAAGGTGCTCGCGCCCGGTGGGCAAGCGACTCCTGCACCTCCTCTTGGTCCTGCTCTTGGTGCCAATGGAGTCAATCCCGGTCAATTTATCCAAATGTTTAATGACCGAACAAGGGAACTCAATGGCAAGGTCGTTGGGTGCATCATCACAGTCTTCCAAGACCGATCCTTTGAAATTGAAATCAAATCCTCACCTGCTGCTGTTCTACTGCGAAGTGCAGCGGGTATTGAGAAGGGTTCGGGTGTCCCTCATACTGAAAAAGTGGGCTCTGTAACAAAAGATCAGGTACGAGCAATCGCAGAAGAAAAAATGGAAGATCTGAACGCAGCGACGATTGAGTCCGCGATGAGAATTATTGAAGGCACAGCCCGATCAATGGGCGTTACTGTTGAGGGGAGTTCAGCATGACAAAACGACAAAAAGCAAGTTTAGAAATAGCAGAAAAAGGGAAACAACCCCACAATATTCAAGACGCTGTGAAGTTGTTAAAGTCGTATCCAGAAACGAAATTTGACCAAACCGTCGAAATAGCGTTACATTTGTCAATCGATCCAAGGCAAGCTGATCAACAATTACGCGGTTCAGTCTCAATGCCAAAGGGTGTTGGTCGATCTTCTAGAGTAATTTGCTTCTGTGCAACAGATCAAGAAGAAACTGCTAAAAAAGCGGGTGCAATCGAGGCGGGCTCAGATGAACTCGTGAAAAAAATTGAGGGTGGATGGTTAGATTTTGATGTAGCGATTTCATCCCCAGACATGATGCGAGTTGTCGGAAAATTGGGTCGCCAACTTGGACCAAAAGGCCTCATGCCTTCTCCAAAAGCGGGCACCGTGACTCCTGATATTGAAACCGCTGTCGCTGAGTTTGCTGCTGGTAAAGTTGAATATAGAAATGATGATGGTGGAAATATCCACTGTATTGTTGGGAAGATGAGTTTTTCAGAAGAAGATTTGGCTGAAAACCTTCATTTTTTTGTAAATCTCATCTCAAAGGCGAGACCCGCAGCAGTTAAGGGCGAATACATCAAGAATTGTTCAATTAGTGCAACGATGACTCCAAGCGTAAAGGTTGCAGTGTAAACTGCTGCTAACAAAGGAATTACTGACAATGAGTACACAAATCAAAAATATGATTGTTGCTGAGTATCGACGCAGATTCAATGATATTCAGGATGCGTTGATTATTGATATCAGGGGAATCGATGCGAACGAAAACAACGACCTTCGTGTTGATTTACATGGTAAAGACATCCACATCACAGTATTAAAAAACAGTCTGGCAAAAACAGCGTTTGAAGGTACTGATCTCGAAGTTCTTACTTCAGCTCTCACTGGACCCGCAGCACTTGTTTTTGGAGGGGATTCGGTTGTTGATGTCGCGAGGAATCTTGTCGATTGGGCGAAGAAGGTAAAAAATTTAGAATTGAAAGCCGCAGTCCTAGATGGTGAACTCTTTGAAGGATCTGATGGAGTAAAACGACTCGGTGAATTCCCAACGAAGGAAGAAGCAATGGCTTCTGTCATCGGCTTGGTTCTATCACCCGCACAAAATGTCGTCAGCGCAGCGACAAGCCCAGGCAGCAATTTACTTGGAATCGTTGAAGAATTGAAATCGAGATTGGAAGAAGGAAAGACAGTCGAAAAATTGAACGTATAAATTACACTATATGACATCGC
>CAZRPZ010000042.1:0-9144 GCA_964602215.1 uncultured Isosphaeraceae bacterium
TCTTGAAATGCTCTTTGAACAAGCAACTTCTGAGCAGCACGAGAAGCATCAGAGTCGTCATCAACAATTGAGTGCAGTTTTTGTTGTAGAGTATTCAATGGTGAATTTGTTAGAAGTGAGATTCCACGCAATTGATCTGTGATGGATGAAGATTCAATTAATGAATCAATCAATGCTTTTTTTTGGTTTGCAGCAACAACAAACCCAGCAATGATTGCAACTACGATAGTCAGTAAAAGTGGCAAAAGCCGCTTCATCTCTATAGTGTAAACGAACACCGCTAATTGCATAATACGTACTGTAAAACCCCCATAGCATCTTCTGTGGAATAGCCATGTATTCCCCACGTACTACGACCAATCAACGCATTCCGAATATCACAATCAATAAAAATGACGGAGCCACTGCCAATTGTGGCAATATATGGAATTGGTAGTTTTTTATGGTGATAGATTGACCATCCCCGTCGTGTATTGAATTGTTGGAGTTCGTTGAATGGTTTGACAATAGTTGAAGTAAGTTCAGAAAATTGTTTCTGAGCAGTTGCAGCAAAATGCCCCCGCCCACCGACAGATTCAACAAGAACAGTTGAGCCAGTTTTAGCAATTTTAATAATGGTTTCGACGAGTTGCTCTCCTGCTTCAGATGCGACAACTCCACCAACCCAAACAAAGGGTTTTTTTGATGTTTTTTCAAGTGGCATGATTTTAGTATTGAACGATTCGCATCCAGTAATCTCAGCATCCCATCTGCCTTGATGCGTTGCAAGAATAATTTGATCTTTAAGACGAATGCTTTCTTTTTCTTGCAATCGCGATTGCCAATGATCAAGTTCGCCTGCTCCTAAACAGATATTGGTTAGTAAGATTGAAAGTTTAGACTTCTTGCTTCTCACTAATTTTGCCCCATCGCCTTGAATCACAATAACACAATCACGGATGCCGTCATTCCAAACCGTAAGGCGAACTCCCTGTGCACTCTCAAATAAAGTATGAGACCAGTGTCCTTTGCAATCTTCATACGGTTGAATTGCCGGATAAAGTTGTGCTGCGAATTCCTTACATGTACGCAAATTTTTTCCTGTCGCAAGCATGACAAGTAATCCGCCTTCATGGAGAAATTCTTCAATCTTGGAAGTCTCGGTTGGGATTGCTTCAACATCTTGAAGAAGGATAAATGGTGCGGATAGCCAAGACTGAAGTTTCTCATCATGAGACACAAGTTGCCAAGCTAGTGGGCGTTCAGTTTTTGTAGAAACTCTATTTGTGATAATTTCTGCAACTCGGTGTGGATCAACCAACCCCTTGTGCTTCACAAGCTCACCAAGCGCAATCGGTGACCGTCCGCGTGTTAAAAAAAGCAGAGCAAATGACAAGTTAACAGTACTTCCACGTGCTTTCCGTACCCCACAGTGAGTTCCAAGAACCGCAGAAACACCATCAGCATACCAATCACGTTTTCGAATTTCAGAAAGCCCGCATGACATAGCCGCTCGCTCAAGGGCGTATAAGTAACTCATCAAGGCAGTGCCACCATAATTCTTTTTTGTAGTTGCGTTCTTATCTAGCCAAGCGAGTGCTTTTTCGATGGAAATCTGAAGTGTTATAGCATCGGCTTTAGGGAGTTCATTACCAATAACCTCATCTACCCCCAATAAACAATTCAGCCCAGCGACAGTCATGTTTGCTGTGGGTATTCCACTTCTGGGGCTTTGTTCATAGGACCATCCACCACCCGCATGTTGTGTTGATAAAGTCGCGTTCGCTATTGCTATCCAATATTTTTTTGGAATTCGAATTCCTCGACGTTGTGCTTCTCGTAGCGCGATTATTCCGAACTCACGAGTCAGTGGTGAGGTTGATGAAAATGAATTGGGAGGGTCGGCATGGACACCCCAACCACCAAATTCTAAACTGAGCGTATTGATTAACTGTTTTGAATCTTTCTCAAGCCGCCGTTCGTAGGAATCAGGAAGTTGTGCCCATATAGAAGTTCGTAACGTGAGTAGATATGAACTTGGATTTTCAATTTCCCAAATATATTCGAGTGCCTGTTTAATTTTAGGTGAGTTTGAAGATTGACCTGATGCAAGAAGCGCAAGTGTTGTGAGAGCAGTTGTCCCACCTCGATGTCTGGTTAACCAGCCGTTTGATGGGTTAACTGAATCCCAGCATCGGTCTTCATCATGTCGTTCTTCAAGTTCTTTAACAATCATTTCAATTGCGTTTAAGACATCACTCTCATTACATTTTGGCGCACTAATCGCGCAGGTGGTTGCAACAACCACCGAAAGCAGCATGGACATTGGCGTATTACCTATTGTTGGTTGTGAAGAAACATGAGTTTTGGCATTGAGAACTCTTGAATCATTGAACGTAAATCAGAGATGGTAACTCCAGAGGTTTGTGAGCCGAATAAGCCACCGAACATGGGTGATTTTCGATGGAGGCGAACAATCGTTGGCTCTTCATCGGTCAGACCAGCCCGTTGCTGAGCGATGACAATCGCGTCATCAAGGTAGCCAATTCCATCAATCAATCCATTTTTCAGTGCTTGTTGTGCTGTGTATGCAGAGCCATTGGCAACTTTTTCTAAAGTGTCAGAATTGGTGATGATATGACCGCGGCCTTCTTTTACACGGCTATAAAAAACAGAATACATTGCATCTAAAATGCTTCTGACTTTTTGTTTGTCTTTGACAGTCCAATTCCTATACACATCATTTGCAACTGATTTTTCCGGAGAATCTTTCGCAATAAGTGTCACTGGACTTACGCCAATTTTTTCGAGTAAATCTTGGAATGTCATAATGTTTGCAATGACACCAATTGAGCCAGTAATGGTGGTTTCTTGTGCGATGATATGGTCCGCATTGCAGGAGATGTAATATCCACCCGAGGCAGCAACTCCACCATAACTGGCGATGAGGGGGATTTTGGCGGTTTTGATTTTTTGTAGATAGTGCCAAATTTCATCCGATGCAGTTACTCCACCGCCCGGTGAATTAACGCGTAGTACAACTGCTTTAATATTTTTATTGTCAATGATTTCATCGACCGCTTGTTTTGTGAAGGAAGCATTCGATCCATCTATTACACCCGATATATCTAGGATTGCGATGGTTGAAGGAGTGCCTTCTTGAGAAAATGAAGATTGAACAATTCCATCGTTATCATTTGAAGCTATCATCGCAGAGACACCTGCGACAATTCCGACTAGGAAAACGATGAGGAAGATAAACATCGCCGAGAGGAATGCAACAAATGTGCGGAAGCCGCCGTTTGTGGAAACGACTTTGATAGTGGGGGATGAGGTTTGGGGTGTATCTGTCATCTCTTTCTCCTTCTTCAACAAAGCGCCATTGTAGTGTGGTTATTGTGAAAACCCAAAATTACTGCGAAACTTCTTGTTTCCGAATAATAATTGTAGCATCGTGCCCCTGTAAATACGCTTGATTGAACGAAACAAGGGGGGTTAAGGAAAACGCAAAGCGTAAGAATTCCAACGTATTAAACCGACTCGCTGGGCTCAGATCCTCAGAGGCACTATTCCGCCAGCATTGATCGGAGAGAAAGTTGAATGCGACTCCAAGGGTACTTGATTGGAAAGAGTTTTGAATGAGTTTCATAGCATCAGATTGAGGCATCGCATTAAGAGTTCCTGAAAAGATGCTCCATTCTGTTTCTTGCATGTAAAAATTATTGTCAAGAACATCTCCTGTGATAAATTCGCATCGTTCCAGTTCTCTGCTCTTTGCAGTTTCAATCATCGCACCCATTGCATCAATGCCTGTGTATGATTGATACGAAATTTTTGAATCGATTAAAAAAGCTCCAAAGTCGCCAATTCCACACCCAACATCAAGAATTGATGTTCCCGTGAAATCTATATCATTTGTAAAAGCGGAAAAGCGCAGCAGTTGTCCCTCTTTGGATCGCCAAAGTGTTGCTTCAAACGTACCACCATACGATTCGACAGCATCTTGATATGGTCGCAAATACGTTGGGATGCGATCCTCAGGTGACATGGTTAACGTCGTTGTCGCTGAAGACGAGTATGAACAGGCATCAACAATTGAGAAACTGCGTCAAAAAAACGGTCCGTTAACCGTTCATAATCTGCAAATTGATGATTACTTTCAGATTCGATAGCAATTGCATCAATTCCTACTTCGGCTAATGTTCTTGCATCATCAGCGATCCAAGCTGTAATCGTCTCTCTTGTGCACTCGGGATGAAATTGAACGGCGTATGTGTTTATTCCCTTCGTCCATGCTTGTATGTTGCACCGCTCACTTGTTGCAAGAGTAATAGCCCCTTGTGGCAGGGCAGTGACTTCCCAATGATGCCACTGAAATTGTGGAACACACCAAGGTTGCCCTGCTAAAAGAACATCTTCTCGACCAGCAGCAGTTAACGATAGATCATACCAACCCATTTCGGGTGAGGTGCTCGGTGCTACCTCTCCGCCAAGAGCTCTTGCAAGTAGTTGACATCCTAAACAGATTCCTAGCAACGGAATTTGTAATTCATCTGCTTTCAGAAGGAGTGCAAGTTCTTGGTCAATCCAAAATTCATTACAGTCAGGTGCCTGTGGACCACCGCAAGTGATCACGCCATCAACCTCATCAAGATTCTCTGGTAATGATTCGCCTTGGTGTACGCGAACAGTACGTAATTTGTGTCCGTCTTGAAGAAGCCGTTCGCCAAGACGGTCGGATCCAGTTAATTCGCTGTGTTCGATGATGAGAATAGACATTAGAGATAAATAATTTACGAGGTGATGATTGCTGGGGGTTCACTTGGTTGTTCGCTTAAAATTTTAGAAGCGATAGATGCAATTGAAGCAGCGTCAATTCCTGCATCTTGCAATTGTTCTTGGCGAGAACCATGTGGAATAAATCGATCGGGTAATCCGAGTGTTGTGATGAGTGTTGTGTCTAGTGTACGCTTCGCTGCTTCTTCAAGGACCGAAGTTCCAAAACCGCCAATAACACTGTGGTCCTCAACGGTTATGATTGGGATTGATGCAGAAAGTAGAGACTCGATGAGGTCGCCATCTACTGGTTTTGCAAATCGAGCGTCATACACATCAATTGCTTCAGAATCAACTCGTTCAGCCGCTTCAATAGCATCGATGGCGGGAGTGCCATACGCAAGAATGGCAAGTTTTGGGTTCTCAGTTTTTCGAAGTTGGTGCGCCTTACCAAATTCAAATGGTGGAGATTTGGTCACTTTATCACTTACGACATCTCGTGGATATCGAATAGCAGTTAACCCCTGATTGTATTCATACATGAATTGCAAGCCGTGTTGTAGTGTTTGTTCGTCAATTGCAGCAAGGAGAACAGAGTTTGGCAGAACTCGCAAAAGTGCAATGTCACAGAAACCATGGTGAACGGCTCCGTCACCACCAACAACCCCAGCTCTGTCGAGGCAGAGCCGTACTGGTAATCCCTGAAGAGCGACTTCTTGAAATGCCTGGTCAAAACTTCGTTGAAGAAACGTTGAATAGACTGCGAAGAAAGGTTTGCATCCTGTTTTTGCCATTCCAGCAAGCATGTCAAGAGTATGTGATTCACAAATTCCTGTATCCCACGCTCTATTTGGGAATTGTTCGATTGCTTTATCAACACCAGTACCATCGGGCATCGCCGCCGATGCGACAACAACAGTTTCATCCTTCTTCATTAGTTCAATCATTGCATCAGAGAAACTAGCGGTGAACGATCGTCCAGATGGTTGTACATTTACACATGTATCACTGACAACAAATGGTTTTGGAGAGTGAAAAGCGGTTGCATCATTCTCGGTGTATTCAAACCCCTTGCCCTTCACAGTATGTGTATGGAGTAATAGAGGTCTATCAACATCTCGTACTTCAATCAGCATATCAATTAAAGAAGGAAGATCATGACCATCAACAGGTCCAATAGAAAGAATCCCAAAATGTTCAAACCATGAATCTTCAAAAATTGCATCTTTGAGCATCTCAGTCATTCTGTGCGACACGCCTTCCAACATTGAACCGCCTGGCAACCCCTTCATGACATTTTTCGCTGCCCGTTTCATCGATCGATACGTTGATCCAACTCGAAGGTGGTCAAAGTAATCAGCGATTGCACCTTGAGGGTGAGCGATACTCATTCCATTATCGTTGAGCACGATGAGCATCTGGCGTTTGAGCGTACCAGCGTTGTTTAACCCCTCCATTGAAACGCCATTCACGATACTCCCATCGCCCACGAACGCGACAACTCGACGACCATCACGATTTGTTTCTGGATTGTACGCCTCTCCATGAAGAGTATCCCCGCGAGCCATCCCAACAGCAGTTGAGATGGCTGTTCCTGCGTGACCGACTGAAAAGAGATCGTACGGTGATTCATCTGGTGAAGGGAAGCCCGACATCCCACCCCGTTGACGTAATTTTTGAAAGAGGTGTTGCCTGCCAGTAAGCAATTTATGAGGGTAGCATTGGTGGCCGACATCGAACAATAAACGATCGCTAGAAAAATCGAAAACATAATGCAATGCGACCATCAACTCGACAACACCTAAATTTGGAGCCAAGTGTCCACCTGACTGTTTGACTTGGTCGCAGATAACGTGGCGCAATTCAGAGCACAGTAGCGGCAATGAAGATATTGAAATCTTTCGAAGGTCCGCGGGGGTTTCAATCGTATTGAGTAGTTCTAATTGCATCGGGGATTCGTTATTGTATGCTCAACGAGTGCGTTGAGCCATCCAAAGATTGAGGGTTCGTAGAGTTTCACCTTGGTCGCCAAGGATACGCAATGCCTCGTCAGCTTGTTCTTGCAGCGATTCTATTGCCTCTATTGATGCTTCTACGCCAATAGTACTCGGAAATGTAATTTTTCCAGAAGAGGCATCTTTGCCAGTTTGTTTGCCAATATGTTCAGTTGTACCTTGCATGTCAATCAAATCATCAACTATTTGGAACATCAGCCCAATTGAATCGCCGAATTGTTTAATCGCTGTTTGTTGTTCAGTGGTCGCATTCCCACAGATTGCACCCATAACACACGCGCATCGAATTAGTGAACCAGTTTTCTTCCTGTGAATCTCTTCTACACCAGTTTTAGGGCAGAGATGTTCGGGAAGTTGGCTGAGAGTGTCATAAATCTGTCCAACGACCATGTTTTTTGTTGCAAAAGAGAGTGCGTGTATTAACTCAAGTTTTTGATCTGCTTGATAATTAGCCGAATAGAGTTGTAAGTAAGCAAGTGGGAGGAGAAAATCTCCTGCAAGGATTGCCATCGCTTCTCCAGCATGAATGTGAAGAGTCGGCTTCCCTCGTCGCAAATCATCATTGTCAATTGCAGGCAAATCATCGTGAATCAAACTAAAGCAATGAATATATTCAAGTGCAATTGCTGCTGGCAATGCATCTTGCTGCGTTCCACCAACGGCTTCGGCACATAACAACGTGAGAGCGGGTCTAACACGTTTTCCGCCATTGACAACAGCATATTTCACCGCTTCGTATAAGGGTTGTGGGAGATCTGCATCAGATAATTGATGCTCAATTTCGTCCTCGATACGAGCAGCGGCTTCAACCAGTGGTAGAGGGGGTGCTTGGGTTGAATGTTCCATCACGCACAGATTGTACGTTCAAAACCTACAATCTACATATGCAAGGAGAAATCATGCAAGATATCTCGACACTTATCGATAAAGGTGGCTATGTGATGGTGCCTTTATTCGTTCTTAGCATTATCAGTGTTGCTCTAATTTTGGAGCGATGTTGGTTCTGGCTACTTGTTGGTGGTCGTGGTTCAATGCGCAGAATCGAAAAATTAAATTCAGTGTTACGGCACGGTGATAATGTGAAAGCAAAAGAAATGGTCAAACGTGATTCATCTCCATACGGTCTCGTTGCAAAACAATTATTAGAAGATGGTACAAGTGATGCTGTTGCAATAGAAGCTGTCGAGTTACAGCGACCTAGAATCGACCGATACATGGTTGCCCTTTCGACGATCATTACAGCAGCACCTCTACTTGGAATCCTTGGGACTGTATTTGGAATTATTCAATCCTTTCGGCTACTTGGTGAACAGGCAATTCTTACAGATCCTTCTGATGTTGCAGGAGGAATTGCAGCTGCTCTGCTTACAACTGCACTTGGGTTAATTGTTGCACTAATCACTTTATTTCCATACATGCTTTTTAGGGGATGGTCATCAAGAGCAATTGGTCGACTTGAATCAATAATCGCTGCAGCACAACAAGGAGGTGAAACTTGATTTATATTTTGTGTTGTTTGGCTTCGTTACTGCAAGGAACTGAGCCAGCAGAAAATCTAGCCCAAGAATGGACTCGAAAATCTGTTGGTAAAAATGTTGTATCCCTTGAACTTGTTTCAAGAAGATACGAGGCAGAAGATAAACCAGATCTCTGGCTCGTTGGAGTTGCACACATCGCTGATACCTCGTTTTATGAAGAAGTAGATTCCTTACTTAGCGATATGGATATTGTGTTGTACGAGTCGGTTCGACCAACAGGTTCAAGACCACCACGGGGCGATACGGATGAAGAACGTGTTGAATCAACTAAGTTATCAATGGAGTTTGTTGCAGATGTTGCGAAACGGAGTGCAGAGGAATATGGAACAGTCCCTCAAACGATGGACGAAGTCATAGGTAATGCTGGAATATTAGATCGACGCTTGTCTGGTTGGATTGAAGATGCATCTGTAGATCCATGGGGACGACCATTTGCTCTTCAAGTTGATTCAGAAACGCAAACACTCACGTTTTGGTGTTTTGGCTCTGACGGAGAAGTTGGTGGCGAGGGAAGCGCAGCAGATTTTGCAGTGGAAAGAAAACTTCAAATCAGTGAAGATTTTATTGGAAGGGATGAAGAGCAAGGAATGCAGGAAGATATGGCAGATGTACTCGGTCTTGCATTTCAACTTGATTCCCTTTCGTACGAGAGTCCGAATTGGTTCTGTAGTGATTTAACAATGGGTGAAGTTGAAATAAAATTGGATGAAAGAGGTGCAGATCCTGAAATATTAAAAGCAATTACTGGGGAAGCATTCACAGCAAAAATTGCCAGTGGCATCATGAAGTTAATTCCACTGCTTGATTTGCTTGCAGGCGGCGGAGTTCGTGAAACA
>CAZRPZ010000043.1:0-6592 GCA_964602215.1 uncultured Isosphaeraceae bacterium
GAAACAATTGACAGGAGGCGCTCATTGTGAGCAACATGATGCACGAAATGCATATCGATATCGGGCTAGTGAATACAATTGTCGCGAGGTCATCTCTCTCGTTCATTGACGGAGAAAAAGGCATCCTTGAATATGAAGGATTTGATATAGACACACTTGCTCGGAACAGCACTTTTGAAGAAATTTCCTTTTTGCTTTGGAATGGTCGACTTCCAAGTCGCCATGAATTGTCTGAGTTCACCTCTCAAATACGAAGCAACTATGAACTCTCAGAGGGTATGTGGGATATGATTGTGTCACTTCCAAGAGACGCCAGTCCAATGCATGCTCTACGAACGCTGACTTCAGCACTCTCACTTGAAGATCCTGCCGCAGATGATCCAAGTGAAGAAGCAAACAAACGTAAATCGTTAGCCATGCTTTCAAAAATGCCAGCATTCATCGCAGGTTTTGATCGTCACCGAAAGGGCTTAGACCTTGTGCGACCTAACTGCGATTATTCTATTGGAGAAAACTTCCTCTACATGCTCACAGGTGAAAAACCAACAGAACGTATGTCCAGAGCGATGGATATTTGTTTGATCCTTCATGCTGATCACGGTTTTAATGCTTCAACGTTCGCGTCACTTGTGACAATTTCTACGTTGAGTGATATGTACTCCGCAATTACAACTGCAATTGGGACTCTCAAAGGACCATTGCATGGCGGAGCGAACCAAGGTGTGATGTTGATGCTTGAAGAAATTGGTGATATCGAAAATGCTGAATCATACGTAATGAATAAACTTCAGAATAAAGAACGTGTGATGGGATTCGGTCATAGAGTCTACAAAGCGTACGATCCTCGTGCAACTTATCTAAAAACTTTTGCTGAAGGAATTGCTCAAGACACTGGCAACATCGATTTATTCAAAATGAGTCAGAGAATTGAAACAATTATGGATCGTGAGGTTGGCTCAAAGGGTATTTATCCAAACGTAGATTTTTACTCCGCAACAACTTACTATTCACTGGGTATAGATCTTGACCAATTCACTCCTTTATTCGCGATGAGTCGTGTTGCTGGCTGGACAGCACATTGCCTTGAATATCTTCAAGACAATCGCCTAATTCGACCACGATGTGATTACATCGGACCACACAACCAAAAATACATCACTATCAACCAACGGTAATGATATTTTCTGGATAAGAATTACTGTTTGTACAAAAGCAAGCGGTCGTGAGAGAGCAATAGCACGTCATTACGGGAATCATTTGTTAAGTCTGTAATAATTATTTGACTAGGTTGCCATTCTCTAGGCTCACCGCTTGAAAATATTCTTGACTCGAATATTTTAAAACCGGTTGCATATAACATTTTCTCTTCTTGAGAAAAAGTAAAGATTTCGAGCATCTGTTCGCCAGCATCAAGAGAGACCATATCGCTATATCCATCCGAATTCACATCGCCCACAGCAAGTTCATGTTGTACACGACGTTCGTTATCACTCCTCCAAGATTGCAGTTCATTCAGTGCAATGCGGTCACCCTCAATTTGAAGGATTGCAAAGCCTGCATCACTTATTGAAAGAATATCACTACTGCCATCACCAGTGAAATCTCCTGAGTACATTGGTCCTAAATCAAAACCGTGGACGTACATACTGTCTGATTCAACCCATTCATTGTTCGTGCTATTTTGAATCTGCACGATTCGTTCGTTTTCTTTATCTGCCACAAAAAGAATGCCATCATCCTGAGAGATAGAGAGCAGGTCTGAAGCCCCGTCTTCTAGGTTCACTTGGGTGACTACTTGCCATCCCGGACTGATTCCTTTCTCAGGGGCTGGTTCATACCGAACTGCTCTCACATAGTTATCATCTGCAATAAGTAGTTCGGGTACATCATCTCCATCCACATCAAAGATGGTCGTATTCATCTCGGAAGCTTCACGAACTAAGCCAAATTGCCCCATATCATCATCATCAAGAACGACGAAACCGTCATCTGTGGCATGAACTAGTTTCATTGGTCTATCTCGAGTTAAAATGAGAAGATCTGTATTGCCATCCTGATCAGCATCAAACCCTATGACTTGGTCTGGGCCTCTACTAAGCGAACCAAGATCAATAGTTTCTCTGTTTCCATCGCTATCAATTAAATCTATCACGTAAGACCTGCTCTCTTTTGAGATAACAGCAACAACTGTCTTATCGTTAAGTGATATAGTTGAAAGAGAAATAGGTGTGTTTCCAGCAGAAAAAGAAATTGGCTGGGGGAACGGTATTTCAAGCGATTGAAGCGGTGAACGGCCAACAACTCCTTCATCCTCACTTAGGACAAATAGTTCATCAAGTCCATCATTATCGAGATCACCAATTGCAATTGAGCCAACATCAGATAGTGTTGGTGAAGAAACTCCCATTGCAAGTCCTTCCCCAGCAATCTGTTCATACACGACGACTGTGTTGTCTGAGGGGTTCGTTGCGATGAGGTCCATCAAACCATCGCCATTCACATCAGCAAGCACTTGTTCCCGTGAACCGCTTCCAAGAAGGGAGTAGATTTCAATCGACGCTTCACGATCACCGTTCTCTTCAATTGATTCAATATCAACTTCGTATAAGACTATTCTGCGTGAACTTCGTTCGATGACTGCCATCTTTGCTGCTTCATTAGCATGAAGTTGAACAGATGCAAACTCTCGAAGTGGCGGCAATTCGAATCGGAGTTGAGGTCCCATCGTTTTTGCCCCATTATTTAAGTTAGCAAGCCAAAGACGAATAGGTTCACTACTGTCGGGAACGATGCCTGCGATGTCTTGGAGACCGTTACCATCGTAATCGGCAAGTTCAAAGGCAACCATGCGATCTTCAGTAGCAAGAATTGTTGGCTTGCCAATTGAATCATCAGTTAATTCGCTAAGTTGAATATTGCCTTCGACAATAGTAATTAATTCTGGTTTTTCGTCCCCAGTGACATTCGCAACTGTAAAAGCGGATCGATTTGCGCCGAGATTTCTTACTCGATGAGAGCGTGTTTTCTTAAATGTTCCGTCGTCCTCTTGAGATAAGAAAACAAGGTGACTAGGGTTGCCTGCATACACAATGTCAGTTCTTCCATCGTGATTGAAATCATAGAGAGCAAGGGCTGAAACTTGGTGAGAGACCATTACTCGTTCTTTTTGAAACCTCCAATGTTCTGGAATTTCATTAGGTCGTGTAACTTCAACAACATCTTCTTTAGATGCTCCTGATTTTTGTACAAATAGATCGATGCGACTTTTTCGGTTATTAATAACAATAATATCAATCAGCCCATCACTATTCACATCACCTGTGTACATAGGTCCAGGGTTTTCGCCAATTTTAATAATTTCAAGTTCTTGGAATCCAAAGTAATCTCCAAGAGCGGGGTCGTCAAATGCTGATACATAGACTGTGCTCGAAAGTATCGACAAAATAAAACAGTTAGAGATTCCAAATTTATTCATACAGTAGTTCCTAGAATTTAAGTAAATATATGCTATCACGCAGACGTGTGAGGTATAGTGTGTATGGAGAATTACATGATAAAACTTTCAATATTATTTCATCTTTCAATCGTCTTCGTTCTTTCAATGGGAGTTTCGGCAGATATCGTACAACTTCATAGTGGAAGTGAAGTTCATGGCAAAATTATTAAGAGAACGGAACACAAAATTTGGGTCGATATCGGCCCTGAATTAATTGAGATAGAGATGGCTCAGGTACTTGTTGTCAACGTCGATGCAGACTCAGATACCCCAACTGAAGTGGATATAACGGCTCTCTATCGAACTACAGCCCAACTACCAGAATTGAGTCCAAAAGAGCAAGCGAAGAGGGTGGGCGCTTCAGTCATAAAAGTTTCAACTCCTGGTGCCTTGGGCTCAGGTGTTCTACTGAATGAGGATGGATATGCAATTACAAATGCACATGTTATCCAAGGAGAGACTGAGTTGCGTGCGACCGTTTGGATTCCTCAAGAAGATGGCACACTAAAACGAACTACGATTGAAGATGTTCTTATCATCGCAGTCAATAATCACCTTGACCTTGCACTCTTGCGTCTAACTCATCCTGATAATGAACCATTTGATTATTCGGTTTTAGAACAAGCAGAGAACATAGAAGTTGGACAAACCGTATTCGCAATTGGCAATCCTCTTGGGCTTGAGCGTTCAATGAGTCAGGGTGTGATTTCAACGAAACAGCGAAGTTTCGATGGACTCACATATATTCAAACAGATGCAGCAATCAATCCCGGAAACTCAGGAGGTCCTCTGTTTAACAGTCAAGGTGAAGTTGTTGGGATTACAAACATGGGAATCACTGCTGCAGAATCGTTGAACTTCGCGATTCCAACTCGTTACGTCAAGGATTTTATTCGTAATCGAGAGGCATTTGCGTACGACGAAAAGAATCCAAATGCAGGTCATCTATATCACATCCCACCTGAACGGTCAGAGAATGGGGTTTCGGAAGCATTAAAAGATGGAACCAACGATTCCCACTAAAATAGAAGATACAAGATTTAGTTTCATACATTCAACGAAGAAGAATAGAAAATAGGAGTTCTACAATGTTCATACTGACACCATTACTATCATTTGCAATTGTCACCGCAGATGTTCAGATAGAACACGTTGTTCCAGAAACGGCGATTGCGTTTATTTCAACACCAAACATTGCACAATGTGCAACGCATCTTAAAGAGGCAGGAGTATGCGATGCTATCTCTGGTCTTATTACAAATATTTGCGAAGAGAATGGTGTCCCAAATTGCTTCGCGGAAGATGGACAATGCGCAGTGTTCTTCGATGAATTCGGAATTGACAAAAAGAATTTGACGCCACCTAGTGGATATGCAGGTTTTGCGATGTATCCAGTGATCGACTATGAAGTTAACACGGTCGGCATCGGGCTGATTGCCATGATAGAACTCGATGAAGAGGAATATGGCGAACTCCTTACGACGAAATACGAAGAATATGTTCAAACATTAGAGATTGAACACGAAACAATTCAATTAGCGGGTCGTGATGTATGGATGTTTCAAACAGAATCCCCTCAACAATTACAAATCCCACAATTCAATTTCTCACCTGACTCATTTGACCGTGGTTATTTTGTTTATAGTGATGGCTATGCAATTGTTGGTACAGATCCCGAAGCAATTGCTGCAGTATTTTCAGCTCTAGATGGTCAGCCCGAAAAAGATATGCTTATAGATAATCCAGACTACACAGCCTTGGTAGAGCGTTGTGGGAGTGATGGTGATATGTTTGCAGGTATTTTATTAACAAATCTTGCTGATATGATTGTGCAACTTGACCAGACAGGGATGGCAATGATGTTTTTGCCTTCATTGAAGACTCTCTTTGGCGACATTGATGGTATTGCTGAATCAGTACGAATTTCTCCATCGTCTGAGATTTTCGTCGAAGCACGTTACACAGCACTTATGAATGATGGCCGTTCAGGTCTGTTATCGCTTCTAGGGGAAAATGAAGCTCAACAACCGATCCCAAATTTTGTCCAAGCTGATGCAATCTCATATTCTCAAGGACATATTGACCTTTCAAAAGTCGGTCCACTCATCAAGGATACAATCATGAGCAACCCTATGCTCGGAATGCAGATGGCACCTCTAATGGAACAGATGGAAAATGGTCTTAATCTCTTTTTAAACCCACTAGGAAGCACCTATCACTCCTTTTCTACAGGTCAAATTCCATTTTCTGCCGAGAGCATCGGATATCTTTTCGCAATTGAGTGCACTGATGAAGAAGCATTTAACAACGCACTCAACCTCCTTTTGCCATCCAGTGGTGCACAATCAAGTGACTTTTTAGGACATCAAATTTTTACAATTGATCTTGGTGCTGGCATTCCAATGCCAATGCCTTTTCCTATGAACATTTCTATCTCAGTTGCTGGTGGGTATGCCTTTTTTGGTCTTTCAACAACAGTCGAAGAAGCATTAAGGACAGTCGCAAATCCAAAAGAAAATACATCTAAGCACAGAATCTTTGCTTCGACTTCCTATCTGGAGAACGATGATGTTTCATCTTGGGGATATGTAGACATTGCAAAGAGCATCAAAATTCAAACTGCACTCTCTGAGTCTATGGCAGATGAAATGTTTGAAGAGATGGAATCGTTTGATCCAGAAATGGCTGCTGAACTGCGTAATGAGTTTATTCAACAATCAGTAATGCAAACCATGATTACAAATACGATAACGGCATTGTTTGGTCCAATGTCATGGAATGTAACAACAGATGAATCTGGATTGAGTGCACATGCTGTGCTGTTAAAATCACAAGTCGAGTAATTCGTTATTGAAACTACGCCCAGCCCAGTTGGTAGAAGATTGCAGTAAAGACAAGGTCAGTAATAACAATCGTCACAATTGTTTGCACAACTGTGTCGGTGGTTGCTTTGCCAACACCTGCTGCACCACCACTTACTTTAAATCCGTTATAGCAATCAATTCCTGAAAGAATGAGTCCAAAAACGCTCGCTTTAAAAAGTCCAGTTGTGAAATCAGAAAGCGAAACTTGTGAAAGTGTGTTTAGTTTATATAG
>CAZRPZ010000044.1:0-10850 GCA_964602215.1 uncultured Isosphaeraceae bacterium
CTACTTAAATTGCGATGAGTTTAACTGCGATGGTGGTGACTGTACCGATTGTGGTGGCGGTGGAGACCCAACCGGTGCATGTTGTGTTGGCACAACGTGTTCAACAGCGACACAAGCAGATTGTTCTGCAGCAGGTGGTACATACAACGGTGACAACTCTTCCTGCTCTGGCAACCCTTGTGGCGGCGGAAACTGTGAAGCTGGTTGGACTGAAGATTGCCAAGGTACATGTTTCCCTGACTATGTCTATGAAGCATGGCAGGGTGATGGCTACTGCGATGACGGTGCGTATATCCCAGCCGATTACGGTTGCGATGAATGCCCAGCAGGTGTTGCGATTTGGATGAACTGCGATGCATTTGGTTGTGATGGTGGCGATTGCGAATGTGATCCAACCGACCCAATCGGTGCTTGCTGCTTCAGTGCAGATTGTTTTGAAACAGTTGAGTTAGAATGCTCAAGCAATGGTGGTGAATGGCAAGGTCCAGATACGACATGCGATTCAACTCCATGTGCAGTGCCATGTCCCGCAGATACAGATGGCAGCGGTACCGTTGACGTAAGTGATGTGCTCTACATCGTTGGTAATTGGGGAACAGCTGATGCTGACGCCGATATCAACAACGACGGTATTGTGGATGTTTCAGACATCCTTGAAGTCGTCAGTGCTTGGGGTCCATGCCCGTAAGAAGTTCTTGATTTGATTCCAAAGGGCTCTGCATTTTGCAGAGCCCTTTTTTTGGTGTCAGACACCAAAATGGTGATGTTACAATATAAAAATGCGAATTCTAATAGGTATCCCCGTTTACAACGAAGCAAAGTACATTAACTCGGTTCTTAGTGAGGTGTGTAAGTACAACGATGACATCTTAATTGTAGATGATGGCTCTACTGATCTCACTCCCGCATTACTTGCAGGTCATCAGGTCGAAGTCATTCGCCATTCTGAAAATCGAGGATATGGTCGTTCGTTACAAGACATGTTTCGCTGGGCAGTTGTAGATAACTATGATTGGTTAATCACAATGGACTGTGATGAACAACATGAGCCCGCGTCAATACCTGCTTTTATAGAAGCAATTCATCAAAACCAAGCAGACATTATTTCAGGCAGTCGATACTTAGAATTACATCCAGAAAACGATATGCCGCCAAGAGATCGTCAAGAAATAAATAGGCAAGTAACCGCAGATTTGCACAATGCACTTGGAATCCACATTACAGATGCTTTTTGTGGATTTAAGGCATACCGCGCCGCCTCGCTTTCAGGATTTGACTTTGATGTGGATGGGTATGCATTTCCAATTCAACTTTGGGTACAAGCTGCAGCCACTGGGTTGAGCGTGAGCGAGATACCCGTTCGCATGATTTACAACGACCCAAATCGAACCTTTGGTGGCAAACTCGACGACCCTGAGCAGCGACTCGATCACTACCGTGCAGTGCTCTGTAATGAACTGCGAAAACATGATGCTCTTCTCCAAAACGCAAAACACAAAAACCCTTGTTAGCAACTCAAACAAATGTGACACTTTCACCAGAATTCTCAACTTGGAGTTCAATTGCTAGTACTCCCAAAGGTGAATTGTTTGGCAAGTCTTTGCATTATTGGCAATCGGAAGTAAGAAATTCAATGGGCATCACAACAGTGAAACCAGTTGTCATTGTAGGTCACCAGCCAACCTTTTTTCATCCCGGTATTCTTGCTAAATTTATTGCTGCACATCGGCTTGCGCAACTAATTGACGGAGAGTTGGTGTATCTCGTCGTTGATTACCACAAAGGCGATGCAGGAATGTTGCAAACACCATCGAAAGAAATTGAACTTGCATTGATTGACCCGACCATCGCAATGAATGAACAACCAAGAGTTCAACCATCAGCAATTTTTGAACCATTTTCTACTGCATTAGAAATCGCCGAAGGCCAGAACGTTGCGATGCAATTTGCAAATGCACTGGTTCAACTTATGACACCTTATTCGAATGTACATCATGTTATTCCTGCGAGTGCATTGTTACAAACAACATTCGGCGAAGCCATACTTAGCGAGATGCAGTTGAATCCTCATTCTTGTATTGAATCGTACAATTCTGCTGTGCAGTTGCACCCATCTGGTCGAGTTCCATTCTTACACGAAGAGGAACTACCCATTTGGGATACTGGAGAGAGAGTGTATCCTCGTGCGATGTTGTTAACTCTGCTTGCCCGCCTTGTTTGTTGTGATCTCTTTGTTCATGGGATAGGTGGCACGAAGTATGATCAAGCGATGGAGCACTGGTGCAATGCATGGCTTCACTGTCAACCATGCAGAGCAGTACTTTCTACGGCGAATCTCCAATTGAAAACAAACGTCACGACAGTGACTGATGCACGACGGAGATTTTCTTCTCCACCATTCGGAAGAGACACAAAGTCAAAATTTCTTAATGCGATAGAACAAGCCCCATATAAATCACCTCAACGTCAATCCAACTTTCAAAAAATGCACCAATGGTTAAGTGAAGTACAGCCCCCACTCGATTTTGCTACTTTGCGTCGAAATGAAAAATTATCAAAGAAGAGAGATTGGGCATTTCCTCTCTATCCAAATTATCAATTGCAACAATTACATGATGATATCAACGCAATGTGATTCACCACAAGTTCAACGGCTCCCAGATGTTTCGTAGAATTTCTTTCGTTGTCCCCGTGATGAATCCGCCGCCTTTTTGCTCTTGTTGAATTAAAAAACCACGCTCATCAACAACTGTCCAAATAGAATCTCCACCCTCACCAAATTTGGTTGCAATCTCTCGCGACCCATCTTGTCGATGTTGAATTCGATCGCTTCTTGTGACAACACGTTGGGTATCGCCAAAATTTTCATACGTCATCCAGATAAATTGTGAATCATCTTTGTTTTCTTGAAGTAGCGGGCCAAGAACCCAAACAAGCGCCCGAGGGAGCCATGGTTCCTCAGCAATTGTCTTGAATGGTGTTTCAAAAGTGTCTGCTGTTAAATCTTGATGTAACACCATAAGTTTTGATTTTGGAGACCCAATTTCTGGTCGGTTTCGGATTCCAGTTTCACTATCAGTTGAACGAGCGTTGTCGAGCCAACGTGTTACACGGTTTGACCATCGTTCTTCCTTGCCATCCCAACTCATCCAGTAGCGTGCATATGTATCCGTGACAACGCCAGTGTTCACGTTGGGAAGTAATCTTGACCGAACAGAAACGATTATCCCGTTTGCGGGAAGCTCATTCTGTTCACTGCGAATTTCTACTTCATCTCTATTTCCGCTTTCAACTTGGATAAAGGCATATCCAATATCAGTGGTTGAACCATCCTTGCCTTTTGTCTGAATCCTTCTCCATTCTTCGAATCCAATTAGTGACTGAAGAGTTTCTTCGCTTAGTGTTGCAAGTACAGAGGTTGCATTATCGAGCCCTCGTAATTTGTCTTGAACAAGTTTGGAAATGTCGAGTGGCGCAATACTTTGCACCGTGTGTTTGAGGAGTTCGCTATTGGACTTCCAAACATCTTCACTTGCCATGATGCTTGCCAAAATGAATTGATTGCCTTGAACCGGAATAGCAAATCGAGCAATAATCGTATTTTCTTCTTCTGCTTCAGTTTTCTCGACTCTCCACCATCCCTCGATTGAGCGTGCATTCATCGCATTATTTTCAAGAACGACAACATTCTCTGGCTCTGAGCCAGTAATTGATTCTTTTTTTGAGAAATTGAGTAATTCTTCGACTGAATGTGCATCAGGATGAATCCCTCTTTCTAGTCGTAAGTGCCAGATATTACTCGAGTTACCACTCGAAATCAGGCAAAATGGCGGGGTATTACTTGTCGCTACTACCACAGCGTCTGTGGGGAGGTCTAATTCGAGCCCAATGGCCCCATTTTGGTAGGGGGTCGTTGTGAAAGCCACCAGCACCATCAATACAGATAAAAGAGTCATGACTGGGCACTCTAGCATGAGTTTGCACTTTGAAAAAGGGTGTTAGTGGGTGCGAATCAGTTGACAAATCGCTCATTATGAGGATAGAATCCTCGATTCACCCCTTACTTTTGCGGGGTGATCTATATGTATGGATTTGTGTGTTGCAAATCCTTGGTTGATTGAAGATGGAGAATGGACCTGCGATGCAGATTATTCGGATCAGAATGGAAGCGTATGACCACCAAGCACTTGATGCTTCGGCGAAGGAAATTGTGGATCATGCAAAACGTACAGGCGCTCGAGTCGCTGGACCAGTTCCGCTTCCCACAAGACGAGAAGTCTATACCGTCAACCGTTCAACATTCGTGAATAAAAAATCCCGCGAACAATTTGAAATCAGAACTCATAAACGAATCATTGATATTTCAGAGCCAAATGCACAAACAATTGAAGCGCTAAACCGCCTTGTTGTTCCTGCTGGAGTCTTTGTAAAGATAAAGGCGTAGCATATTACGCATCCCACTCCGGTCAAGTCAAACGACCCCTGACCATCACCCTTAACCTCACAGGACAGCAACAATGGCAAACACATTGCTCGGAAAAAAAATTGGAATGTCGCGCTACTTCCTTGAAGATGGCACGAATATCCCCGTGACTATTATCGAAGCAGGTCCTTGTGTAGTGACACAGGTCAAATCAGAAGAAGGTGAGGGGTATAATGCCGTACAAATTGGATTTGAGGATGTTCGCCCAGGTCGTGCAACAATGCCAATTATTGGACACGATGCGAAAGCGAACACCGCACCCAAAAGGCACCATTGTGAAGTCAAAATGGATGAAATTGGTGATCTTGAATTAGGACAAACACTAGACGTTACTCTTTTTGAGGACGTCTTATTTGTTGATGTCGTTGGAACGAGCAAGGGCAAAGGATTTCAGGGCGGCATGAAACGGCACAACTTTAAAGGGCTCGAAGCATCACATGGTGTAAAAAGAGCACATCGTCGAGTTGGTTCTATTAATGGACACGCGACAAACCTTGGTACAGGTCCAAAGCCAAAACGTGGTAAAAGAATGCCCGGCCAAATGGGCAACAAGCAAATTACTTGTCGTAGTTTGCCAGTAATACAAATTGATGGAGATCGAAACTTGCTGTTGGTCAAGGGAGCAATCCCCGGCCCAAATAATGGCACAGTTCTGGTCCGAGAAGCGAAACGATTGAATAGGAAGAAAACAACTGCAGCCAGTGCAAAATAATGTATTGGTAGATCATCAAGGCTCTTTTTGAGAACCAGTTGATCGCGACAAACCGCAACAGTACGCCGAGTCAAACTCTACCCAGCAACCACCGGACTACCTTCCCTTAGCAGAGATTGGTACACCGACAGCACCGGAGAGCAAGGCACACAACGACGAAACGTCACAGGTGATTAAAGAAATGATAGAACTTCCCATATATGACAGAAAGGGCAAGCAAGTCGATAGTTTGAAAATCGATGAAGCAACGCTCGGAACCGAGGTGCGACCTACGTTGCTCAAGCAAGCGTATGTCATGTTCCATTCCAATAGAAGACAGGGTTCTGCTCGAACAAAGAGCCGTGGCATGGTAGATGGTTCAACTCGTAAAATTTATAAACAAAAAGGAACAGGCAATGCTCGAATGGGTCAGGTTCGTTCCAACATCCGGAAGGGTGGCGGCGTAACGTTTGCTAAAAAACGAACACACGATAATTTCCGGAAAGATATGCCGAAGAAGATGCGGCAATTAGCAAATCGAAATGCGTTGCTTGCAAAATTGGTTGATGGTGAGGTGAAGTGTATTGTTGACCTTGAATTTGCTAATCCAAAGACAAAAGAATTTAAAGCAATCCTTGACGCAGTCGGTGTTGACCGCAGTGCATTGGTTGCTGTGGATAGTGAAAACCGGAACGCTGCAGTTTCTGCAAGAAACATCGAAAACGTTGACACAATTCGAGTAGATCAACTGAATGTCTTTGAACTACTCAATCATCGCTACCTTGTTGTTGATAGAGCATCAATGGAAGCTTTTCTTGATGGTTCTGCTTGGAAGAACGATGAGGAGGCAGCCTAATGGAATCAACAACAATCATTAAAAAGCCCCTTGTGACCGAGAAGACAACATTCAATGCAGCTGCGAATAATCGTTATGCGTTCAAGGTCGATTCTCATGCAACGAAGAGCCAAATCAAACATGCCGTAGAAGATATTTACGGTGTTCGTGTGGTCTCGGTATCCACTCAGACCAGAAAAGGTCGTATGCGGCGAAATCGCATGGGCTGGTTTAGAGTTGGGAACGAAAAACGTGCAATCGTAAAACTTCATGCGGAGGATCGCATCGAACTCTTCTAAGAGTAAGCGAGGAAACTAATGGCTATTCGAGTGTACAAACCAACAACTCCCGGACGTCGAAACGCTTCAGTGAATCTTCACGTTGAAGTGACAAAGAAAAGTCCAGAGAAATCGCTGCTTACTCCACTAAAGAAACATGGTGGACGTAATCACCAAGGAAAGATTACAGTCCAAGGTCGTGGTGGTGGACACAAGCGTCGTTATCGTAAAATCGACTTCCGCAGACTGAAAGATGATATGAAAGCAACGGTCGTCGGTATTGAATACGATCCAAACCGAAGTTGCCACATCGCTTTGTTGCAATATGAAGATGGCACTAAGCGATATATCTTGGCACCTCGAAATCTAACTGATGGCGACACAGTGAAGAGTTCAAACAGTGCAATTGAACCCAAAGCGGGGAATTGCATGCCACTGAAATATATTCCAACAGGATTAACAGTGCATAACATTGAGTTTGAGCCCGGAAAAGGCGGAGCCCTTTGCCGTTCAGCAGGAGCAGCTGCAAGACTGAGCAACCGTGAAGGACGATGGGCCACAATCGTATTACCATCAGGTGAAATTAGGCAGGTTTCAGTTGAGTGCAGGGCAACAATTGGACAACTTGGGAATACAGATCATCAAAATATCAAACTTGGCAAAGCCGGTCGAAACCGATGGCTTGGAAGACGTCCAAAGGTTCGTGGTATGGCAATGAGTCACCACGATCACCCGCTTGGTGGTGGCGAAGGTCGTTCCAAGGGTGGACGAACACCAGCAAGTGCATCAGGCACAAAATCCAAGGGTGGTCGCACAAGACAACGAGGAAAGTGGACCGATGCACGCATCCTTCGAAGACGAAAGAGTAAACGATACGGTCAACTGAAAATCTGACCTTAGGAAATATAACCATGTCAAGATCACTTAAAAAAGGCCCATTTGTCAACGAAAAACTCTACCGAAAAGTAGAAGCGATGGCTGCGGCATCAAAGAAAACCCCAATCAAAACTTGGTCACGTGCGTGCACGATTGTTCCTGAATTTGTTGGGATGACATTTCTCGTTCACAATGGACGCCAATTTCACGAATGCTTCGTTACTGAAGATATGGTTGGACACAAACTTGGTGAGTTTTCCCACACACGCCTGTTTCGTGGTCACACAAACAAGAAGGAAGGCATTAAGTCGTAACGCTAGCAGGTATATCTAATGACGTATAAAGCAACACATAAATATGCTCGAATCTCTCCGCGAAAAGCACGGCTAATCGCAGATTTGATTCGTGGCAAACGAATTGATCAAGCACTCGCTCAATTAGAGTTTTCTAAAAAACGAGCAGCTTTCTAT
Organism: uncultured Isosphaeraceae bacterium; assembly: GCA_964602215.1. Lineage (GTDB taxonomy): Bacteria > Planctomycetota > Phycisphaerae > Phycisphaerales > SM1A02. Next base: position 7,634 of record CAZRPZ010000044.1, read on the forward strand.
TTTAAATCAGTACTTAATAGTGCCATCGCAAACGCTGAAGAACAAGACGCAGATGTTTCGAACCTCTACGTTTCTGAATCACGCGTTGACGAGGGCTCTGTAATCAAACGATGGCGGCCAAAGGATCGTGGACGTGCCCACCCAATCCATAAGCCAACCAGCCACCTCATCATCTCTGTTGGAGAGAGAACATAATGGGACAAAAAGTTCAACCATTTGGATTCCGCGTTGGTGTTACTGAAGGACATAAGTCTCGTTGGTACGCCCCAAAAGCACTCTTTGCCGAGTTACTCGTTGAAGATTACCGTATTCGTGAGTTTGTTGACCAACGGCTCAACCGAACACCTCCGTTCGCAGCTGTCTCTGACATCTACATTGAACGCACGCGTGAGGAATTAACTGTGATTGTCAAAACTGCAAGACCCGGTCTTGTTGTAGGTCCAAAAGGATCTGAAATTGACAAACTTGTTGCAGATCTGCAAGCAATGACTGGGCGGAAAGCTCAAGTCAAGATTATGGAAGTGATGAACCCCGATACCGATGCTCGCTTAATTGCAGAAGCAGTTGGTGAACAAATGCGAAAACGCGGAAACTTTAGAAGAATGCTCAAACAACGAGCTGAATCTGCAATGCAGCATGGTGCAAAAGGTATTCGAATTCAAATATCTGGTCGACTAGGTGGAGCAGAAATGGCGAGGAAGTTCCTTGTTCGTGAAGGATCCATTCCACTGTCAACACTTCAAGCAAACGTTGATTACGCCATTGTTCATGCAGAAACAACGTATGGAATTATTGGGGTAAAAGTTTGGATTTATAAAAGTATGTACACAGACGCAGAAGAAGAGCAAGCAGACTCACGTGCAGCAGGTGCACGAGGTCGCGCTCGAGGTCGTCGTTAACGAAAGTCATGTTGTTCGGTATGACCGAACAGTTGTAAGGAGATTGTCCGATGCCACGGATGCCAAAACGAGTTAAGTTCCGCAAACAAATGCGAGGAAAAATGAAAGGCAATGCTGCACGAGGTAACTTCGTAGCATTTGGCGAGTATGGTTTGCAATCCCTTGATACACACTGGGTTTCTGCTCGACAAATCGAAGCTGGACGTATTGCTGCACAGCACTATTTACGTCGTCAAGGAAAAGTGATTATTCGAATTTTCCCAGACAAACCGATTTCAAAGAAGCCTCTTGAAACTCGAATGGGAAAGGGAAAAGCAGATACAGATTTTTGGGCCGCTCGCGTGAAGCCCGGAACAATTTTATTTGAAATTAGTGGCGTTCCTGAAGACATGGCAAAACAAGCCATGGCTCGGGTTGCACACAAAATGCCGGTGCGTTGCCGGTTTGTTGGTCGACGGCTCACTGTATAACCAGTTTGAGTATACAGCAGAAGGAATGAAGAAATGAAAGCAAAAGCAGTTCACAAACTTGGTGACGAAGAGCTTGAAATCGAAGTATGCAACCTTCGCAAAAAACTTTTTGAGTTAAAGACGCAAGGTGTTACTGAGAAAATCCAAGACACCTCTCAGTACAGCAAAATTAAAAAAGATATCGCACGATTGCTGACAGAACAAAACACAAGACAAACAACAGCAGGAAATGCGTAAAGGTAATACGATGAGAAATACAAAAGAAATCAATATTTCAGAAAATGCATCTCGAAAAGTCGGTGTCGTGACATCAAATGCTCGCGATAAAAGTTGTAAAGTAGAAATTCAATTTTCAGAAAAGCATCCAAAGTATGGAAAATATGTTCGCAAACGAACGGTTATTCAGGCGCACGATGCAAATAATGAAACCAATCTTGGCGACAAAGTAGAAATCACAGAATGCCGTCCAATATCGAAGACAAAATCATGGGTTGTGACTCGTGTAGTGGAGTCAGCTGTTGCATAAACAGTTAATCAAGGAACAGAACTATGATCCAAAAAGAATCAAGACTAGAAGTAGCTGACAATAGCGGCGCGAAAGAGGTGCTTGTGATAAGCGTCCTTGGTGGATCAACCGCTCGTGGAAAATACACACGTCGTACTGCTGGAGTAGGCGACAAAGTCGTATGTGCTGTAAAGAAGGCGTTGCCAAATTCTCAAGTGAAGACTGGTGACAAAATTCGTGCAGTTATCGTGCGAACGAAGTATCCAACAAGACGAAGTGATGGTTCATATGTTCGCTTCGATTCAAATGCATGTGTATTACTCAATGAAGATATGAATCCAACTGGTACTCGAATCTTTGGCGCAGTTGCTCGTGAACTTCGTGAAAAGAACTACATGAAAATTGTTTCACTTGCATCGGAGGTGGTGTAATGCCTAGACATATTAGAAAAGGTGACAAAGTGGTTGTTACTTCTGGAAATGATAAAGGTGCTGTGGGTGAAATCCTTCGCGTCCTCACGAAGAAAGATCGTGTTGTTGTGAAGGGTGTAAATGTTCGCAATAAGAATATTAAACCCTCTCAAGCGAATCCTAATGGTGGTGTCATTAAACAAGAAATGCCAATTCACATGAGCAATGTCAGTCCAGAAGTTGATGGCAAGCCAGCACGAGTTCGATATGAAACTCAAAAAGACGGCGCAAAAGTTCGCATTGGTGTGATACGAGATGACAAAGGTAAAAAAATTGAAAAAGTAATCGGCGAAATCCACTCCGCTGATGCTCGCGGAACAGGAAAGTAACGATATGACTGCAACTATTGAAAAACCAAGATTGCAATCCCTCTACAACGATCAGATCAAAGCAGAGGTGCTAAAAGAATTTAACTTGGGCAATATAAGTAAAGTTCCAACGCTTTCAAAAATTACAGTGAATGTTGGCATTGGTCGATTTCTTGATAATCAAAAATTAAAACCTGAAATTCGAGACGCCGTGATTTCAACCCTCACAAAAATTTCTGGTCAAAAGCCGATTATGTTGCTGGCAAAAAAATCGGTCGCGAATTTTAAAGTTCGTGAAGGTGCTCCATCAGCGTTCATGGTCACCATGCGTGGTGATCGAATGTGGCATTTCCTAGACCGACTGATTTCGCTTGCAATCCCTCGGATTAAAGACTTTCGTGGATTGAAAACATCATCGTTTGATAAAGCAGGAAATTACTCAATGGGGCTTACTGAACAAGCAGTGTGGCCAGAAATCAATATGGCTGAAGTGAATTTCACTCACGGTATGAATATCAACCTTGTGTTTGAAAACTCTACGCCAGAATTAAGTAAATATGTTTTA